>NZ_JAMYUS010000011.1:0-224931 GCF_040323255.1 Mesorhizobium sp. M0052
GGTGTTGGGGGGGGGGGGGGGGGCGTGCGGGGGGGGCTGGCGCGCGGGGGTGGTTTGTGTGTGATTTCCGAGGAGCGAGCCCCCGGCCTGGGGGGGCGTGGCCCCCCCCCCGACCCTCCCCACAAGGGGGAGGGTGAAGACCCCACCATCTGCCTCGCCTTGTCGATCGCCATGTACTCGAGCTGACCGCCGCCGATCGTGCCAAAAATCGCCGCCTGCGATACGAGCATGAAGGCGCCCTTCTCGCGCGGAGTCGAGCCTTTGGTGCCGGCCACTTCGACCAGAGCAAGCCGGCCGGCGCTGGCGAGAAAAGCTCTGAGGCTTTGCACTTTCGACTTCATATTTCGCATTCCCGTACGGGAAATATAGGGTTTTTCAGTCTGAATTGCACGTTTTGCCAGAATCCAGGTCAGAGTCAGGCGCTATTCTTGGCTTCACCCTTCAGCCGTTCGATCGCCATCAGCACCCGTTCTGGTGTTGCAGGAGCGTCGAGACGCGGACAGACCTTATGATCGGCCACACTTGCCACCGCGTCCGACAGCGCATGCAGCACAGACATGCCGAGCGGGAAGGGCGGTTCGCCGACCGCCTTGGAACGGTGCACCGTCGGCTCGTTGGCCTCCGGCCAGTCGGCCAGCGTGACGTTGAATATCTTCGGCCGGTCGGACGCGAGCGGGATCTTATAGGTCGACGGCGCATGCGTGCGCAGCCGGCCCTTGTCGTCCCACCACAGCTCCTCCGTCGTCAGCCAGCCCATGCCCTGGATGAAGCCGCCCTCGATCTGGCCGAGATCGATGGCGCGGTTCAGCGAGCGGCCGGTTTCATGCAATATGTCGGTGCGCTCGACGACATATTCGCCGGTCAGCGTGTCGACCGAGACTTCCGAGCACGAGGCGCCATAGGCGAAATAATAGAACGGACGGCCCTCGCCCTTGTCACGGTTCCAGTGGATTTTCGGCGTCTTGTAAAAACCCGCCGCCGACAGTTGGATGCGGGCCATATAGGCCTGCTTGACAAGGTCGGTGAAGGCGATCTCCTGGTTGCCGATGCGCACCCGGTTGGGCAGGAAAAGCACCTGCTCGCGCGGCACCTGGTATTTTTCGGCGGCGAAGTCGGTCAGCCGTTCCTTGATCTGGCGGGCGCCGTTCTGCGCCGCCATGCCGTTGAGGTCGGTGCCGGACGACGCCGCGGTGGCCGAAGTGTTGGGCACCTTGCCGGTGGTCGTCGCGGTGATCTTGACCTGGTCGAGGTCGATCTGGAACTCTTCCGCCACCACCTGCGCCACCTTGACGTAGAGGCCTTGCCCCATCTCGGTGCCGCCGTGATTCAGATGCACCGAACCGTCGGTGTAGACATGCACCAGCGCGCCGGCCTGGTTGTAGTGGGTGGCTGTGAAAGAGATGCCGAATTTGACCGGCGTCAGCGCCAGGCCGCGCTTGATGAAGCGGCTGTTGGCGTTGAAGGCCTGGATGATGCGGCGGCGCCCCGCATAGTCGGCGCTCGCCTCCAGCTCGGCGACGATGCGGTGGATGATGTTGTCCTCGACCGTCTGGTGATAAGGGGTGACGTTGCGGCCCCCGTCTTTATCACCACTGGTGCCATAAAAATTCTGCTTGCGGATTTCGAGCGGGTCCTTGCCGACGGCAAAGGCAACCTCGTCGATGACGCGTTCGGCGCCGACCATGCCCTGCGGGCCGCCGAAGCCGCGAAACGCCGTGTTCGACACGGTGTTGGTGTAAAGCGGCGCCGATTGCGCATGCACCGCCGGCCAGAAATAGGTGTTGTCGCAATGGAACAGCGCGCGGTCGGTGACCGGGCCGGACAGGTCCGAGGAAAAGCCGCAACGCGCCGCGAACATGAAGTCGACGCCAAGAATGTTGCCGGCGTCGTCGAAACCTACTTCGTAGTCGACGAGGAAGTCATGGCGCTTGCCGGTGGCAATCATGTCGTCGTCACGGTCGGGCCGGATCTTGACCGCGCGATGGTGTTTCTTGGCGGCGATCGCAGCCAATGCCGCAAACTGGTTGCCTTGCGTCTCCTTCCCGCCGAAGCCGCCACCCATGCGGCGGATTTCCACTGTGATGGCGTTGCTCGGCACGCCCAGCGCATGGCTGACCATATGCTGGACTTCGCTCGGATGCTGGGTCGAGGAATAGATGGTGACGTCCTGGTCCTCGCCAGGAATGGCCACTGCGATATGGCCTTCGAGATAGAAATGCTCTTGGCCGCCGATGCGCATCTTGCCCTTCAGCCGGCGGGGCGCCGCCTTGATCGCGGCAGCGGCATCGCCACGCTTCAGCGTGAGCGGCGGCGTGACCAGCTTGTCCTTGCGGGGGTCGAGATCGCCAATGTCGGTGACGAAAGGCAATGGACTGTATTCGACCTTGGCCAGCCGGGTGGCGCGGCGCGCCTGTTCGCGCGTCTTGGCAATAACGCAGAAGATCGGCTGACCATAAAACTGCACCTTGTCGTCGGCCAGCACCGGCTCGTCGTGTCGACCGGTCGGCGAAATGTCATTTTCGCCCGGAACGTCCTTGGCCGTCAGCACATCGACGACGCCCGGCGCCGCGCGCACCGCCGACAGATCCATTTTGCTGATCGTCGCATGCGTCGCCGTGGACAGGCCGAGGCAGCCATGCAGCATGCCCGCCGGTTCCGGCATATCGTCGATATAGACCGCGCTGCCGCTGACATGCTTGTGCGCGGAATCGTGGCGCTGGTCGGCGGCGACGCCACCGGAAATCTTCTGCGCCTTGAGATCTGGAGAGGCGTGCTTGTTCATCAGGCCGCCTCGTTGCGTGACACCTGGAACGGCGCCTTGCTGCCGCTGGTTTCGGCAAAAAAGCGCAGCAGCAGGTTCCTGGCCGCCAGCGCCCGGTACTCGGCCGATGCCCGCATATCGGTCAGCGGGGTGAAATCGCCGGCATATTCAGCCATGGCCGCTTCCACCGTTGTCTCCGTCCACGGCTTGCCGAGCAGCGCTTTTTCGACACCGAAAGCCCGCTTCGGGGTGGCCGCCATGCCGCCATAGGCGATGCATATATCGGCCACGGTTCCGTCCTTGGCCAAGTCGAGGAAAAAGGCGCCAAGGGCTGCGGTGATGTCCTCGTCGCGGCGCTTGGTGATCTTGTAGACGGCAAACTTCGTGCCCTTGGCCGGCACGGGAACGTGCACGGCCTCGACGAATTCGCCTGGCTGCCGGTCCTGCTTGCCATAGGCGATGAAGAAATCCTCGAGCGCGATGGTGCGCCGCTTCTTGCCGCGGCGCAGCGTCAGTTGCGCACCAAGCGCGATCAGGGGCGGCGGCGTGTCGCCGATCGGCGAGCCATTGGCGATGTTGCCGCCAATGGTGCCCATGTTTCGTACCTGTTCGCCGCCGATGCGGTCGAACAATGGCCCGAGCGCGGGGATGCGCTTGGCCAGTGTCGCGAAGGCGTCGGTGTAGGTAACGCCGGCGCCGATGGTGATGACGTCATTGTCTTCGGAGATCGCGCACAGCCCCTCGAGATTGCCGATGAAGACTACCGGTGAGATGTCGCGCATGTGCTTGGTGACCCACAGGCCGACGTCGGTCGAGCCGGCGACAACAGTGGCGCCGGGCTCCTTGTCCAGTACAGCGGCGAAATCGTCGACGTCAGCCGGCACAACCAGCCGCTGCTTGCCGGCGCCGATTTCGACGCGGGCACCGTCATGCATAGCCTCGAGCCTGGCGGTGATCGCCTTGCGCTCGGCCGCCAGCGGATCCTTCGCCGCCTTGCCGTAGCTGGAGATGGCACGCGCGGCGCGCATGATTGCCTCATAGCCGGTGCAGCGGCAAAGATTGCCTTGCAAGGCCTTTTCGATCGCGGCATTCGACGGGTCCGGCGACTTCATCCACAGGCCGTAGAGCGACATGACGAAGCCCGGCGTGCAGAAGCCGCATTGCGAACCGTGGAAATCGACCATCGCCTGCTGCACCGGATGCAATTGGCCAGGCGCGCCGCGCAGATGCTCGACGGTGACGACATGGGTGCCGTCGAGCGAGCCCAGGAAGCGGATGCAGGCATTGACGCTTTCATAAACCAGCTTGCCGGCGGACAATTTTCCGACCAGCACCGTGCAGGCGCCGCAATCGCCCTCGGCGCAGCCTTCCTTGGTGCCGCGCAGCGAGCGGTCGAGCCGCAACCAGTCGAGCAAGGTCGCGTCGGGCGCCACCGACGACAGCGCGACATCCCTGCCATTGAGGATGAAGCGGATCTCGTTGCGTATGGTGATCTTGGCCATGCGTCAGCTCCCCCTGTAGGTCGAGTAGCCATAAGGAGAGATAAGCAACGGCACGTGATAATGCACGGATTCCGCCATGCCGAAGCGGATCGGCACACTGTCGAGGAAGGCCGGTTCCGGCAGTTTGGTGCCCTGGCCGCGTAGATAGTCACCGGCGGCGAACACCAGTTCGTATTCGCCGAGGCGGAATTCCGCTCCTGCCAGCAGCGGCGCTTCGCAGCGGCCGTCGGCATTGGTGACGACGGTCTTCAAATGTATCCGCGCGTCGCTCTCAAGATGATAAAGCGCGATCGACAGGCCCGCCGCCGGCTTGCCGGTCGCGGTGTCGAGCACATGCGTCGTCAGACGTCCGCCATCGGCTTTCGACGTTTCTGCCACTGGCGCCTCCCATTTCCGATACAGCCGAACAAAGCAGTGAATTGTGCGCCAATTAAAGGCGATGCATAAGTCCCGGTCGAGCGGAGTGGCACAAAAACACTTTCAAAAATTTCGGGGGAATGCGCGAGCAACCCTTTCGACTATCCTGATCATAACTTCCGGCAGCGTCCGGCGGGGAGGGGCAATGCGTTACTCTAGAGACATGCGCGGCTACGGAGCCAATCCGCCGGATCCGAAATGGCCGGGCGGTGCGCATGTGGCCGTCCAATTCGTCGTCAACTACGAGGAAGGCGGCGAGAACTGCGTGCTGCACGGCGACAAGGCCTCGGAAGCCTTCCTGTCGGAAATCGTCGGCGCCGCGCCCTGGGTCGGCCAGCGCCACTGGAACATGGAATCGATCTACGAATATGGCGCGCGGGCAGGCTTCTGGCGGCTGCTGCGCCTGTTCAGCGAGGCGCAAGTGCCGGTGACCTGCTACGGGGTCGCCACAGCACTGGCCCGGTCGCCCGACCAGGTGGCGGCGATGCAGGAGGCCGGCTGGGAAATGGCCTCGCACGGCCTGAAATGGATCGACTACCGCGACCACAGCGCCGAGGACGAGCGCCGCGACCTCGAAGCGGCGATCAAGCTGCACTACGAGGTGACGGGCCAACGGCCGACCGGCTGGTACACCGGCCGCACCTCGGTCAATACGGTGCGGTTGGTGGCCGAAGAGGGCGGCTTCGACTATGTGTCGGACACTTATGACGACGAACTGCCCTACTGGTTCGAGCACAGCGGCGGCGCGCAACTCGTCATCCCCTACACGCTCGATGCCAACGACATGCGTTTCGCCACGCCGCAGGGATTCAATTCCGGCGACCAGTTCTTCGCCTATTTGAAGGACAGTTTCGACACGCTCTATGCCGAGGGCAAAGCGGGCCGGCCGCGGATGATGAATATCGGCCTGCATTGCCGCCTCGTCGGACGTCCTGGTCGGGTGGCGGCGCTGAAGCGCTTCGTCGACTATGTCAGATCGCACGACAAGGTCTGGCTGGCGCGGCGCATCGATATCGCCAGGCACTGGCAGGAGAACCACCCCTACCAGCCGGCGGCGCTCAAGCCGTCGAAGATGGAGTTCGAAACCTTCGTAGACACTTTCGGCGGCGTGTTCGAACATTCGCCCTGGATCGCGGAACGTGCCTATGAACTCGAGCTTGGGCCGGCGCATGACAGCGCCGGCGGCCTGCACAATGCGCTCTGCCGCGTCTTCCGCGCCGCCAGCGAAACCGAGCGGATCGGCGTCCTCAACGCCCATCCCGATCTCGCTGGCAAACTGGCCGAAGCGAGACGCCTCACTGCGGAATCCACACGCGAGCAGGCCTCCGCCGGCCTCGACGCGCTGACCGACAAGGAGCGCGAGCTGTTTTCCAAGCTCAACGCCGCTTACGTCACCACCTTCGGCTTTCCCTTCATCATCGCGGTGCGGGGCAAGACCAAGGAGGAGATCCTCGCCGAGTTCGAGGCGCGCATCGGCAACAGCCGTGGCGTAGAACTCGATACCGCCTGCAAACAGGTCGAGCGCATCGCGCTGCTCCGCCTGAAAGACATGCTCCCGCTCTAATGAAATGACTGAGGGGTCAGGACCCAATGGATATGATCAAGACTGACCAGAAAACCTATTATGCACCGCATGGCGGCCATCCCGGCCAAAATGAGCTTTTGACCGGCCGCGCCGTCTTCACCGAGGCCTATGCCGTCATACCGAAGGGAGTGATGCAGGACATCGTCACCAGCCCACTGCCGTTCTGGGACGAGACCAGGGCCTGGATCATCGCCAGGCCGCTGTCGGGTTTCGCCGAGACATTTTCGCAGTACATCGTCGAGGTCCTGCCCGGCGGCGGCAGCGACCGGCCCGAGCCGGACGCCGGCGCCGAGGGCGTGCTGTTCGTGGTTGAGGGCGAGTTGACCGTTTCGCTGGCCGGCAAGAAGCACGTGCTGCAAGCCGGCGGTTTTGCCTTCCTGCCGCCGGACAGCGGCTGGACGGTGCGCAACGAAGGTCGCGACGCCGTACGCTTCCACTGGATCAGGAAGGCCTATGAGCCCGTCGACGGCATCGACGCGCCGGAAGCCCTGTTCAGCAGTGACCAGCAAGTGGCGCCGACGCCGATGCCCGGCACCGGGGGCCGCTGGGCGACGACCCGTTTCGTCGATCCGGCCGACATTCGCCACGACATGCATGTCACCATCGTCACACTCGAGCCTGGCGCCGTCATCCCGTTTGCCGAGACGCATGTCATGGAGCACGGGCTCTATGTCTTGGAAGGCAAGGCGGTCTACCGCCTCAACCAGGACTGGGTCGAGGTCGAGGCCGGCGACTTCATGTGGCTGCGCGCCTTCTGCCCGCAGGCCTGCTACGCGGGCGGCCCAGGCAAATTCCGCTATCTCCTTTACAAGGACGTCAACCGGCACGCCAAGCTCGGCGGGGCGGGCATTGGCGGTCGCGCGCGGTGACCCGCATCACAGCGCGGCCGCTGACCCGCGAAAGCTTTGCCGGCTTCGGCGATGTCATCGACATGGGCGGCGGCAATCACTACCCGATCAATGGCGGCAAGACCGAGCGCTACCACAATCTCGCCACCGCTGAAGCCGCGGGACCGAATGCCCGCGTGCTGATCTCGATGGCGCGCGGCACGCCTTATGACCTGCCGCTGAAGCTGAGCATGGTCGAGCGCCATCCCTTGGGCAGCCAGGCGTTCATCCCGCTGTCGCCGCGGCCTTTCCTGGTCGTCGTCTGCCATGACGGCAAGGACGGTCCGGGCGAGCCGCACGCCTTCATCACCGCACCCGGGCAAGGCGTCAACTATCCGCGCAATCTCTGGCACGGCGTGCTGACGCCGCTCGGCGAAGCGCAGGATTTCGTCATCGTCGACCGCGGCGGTGACGGCTCCAACCTCGAAGAGTTCCATTTCTCGCACCCCTACGAAATCCATCTCCCCAACGAGACCTGAGAAATGACCGACATATCGCTGATCGACCGCCTGCTCGATGTCATCGAGCACGACATCGTGCCGAAAACGGCAGAGGGCGTGGCCCATGGGAACAAGCTGTTCGGCGCCGCCATCCTGCGGAAGGGCGACCGCTCGCTGGTGCTGGCCGAAACCAACAACGAGATGGAAAATCCGCTCTGGCATGGCGAGGTGCACTGCCTGAAGCGTTTCTATGAAATGCCGAAAGCCGAGCGCGTCGACACCAAGGACGCCATCTTCATCGCCACGCATGAGCCCTGCTCGCTCTGCCTGTCGGCGATCACCTGGACCGGCTTCGACAATTTCTACTACCTCTTCAGCCACGAGGATTCACGCGACAGCTTTGCGATCCCGCACGATCTGAAAATCCTGAAAGAGGTCTTCACTCTTGATCCCGGCGGTTACAATGCCGAGAACGCTTATTGGAAGAGTTTTTCCATTCGCAGGCTGGTGCGGGCGCTGCCCGAGGCCGAGCGCGGCCGGCTTGAGGCAAGGATCGGCAATATTTCCACCCGCTACGACGCGCTTTCCGGCGTCTATCAGGACAGCAAGGCCGAAAACGAGATTCCGCTGAACTGAGGTCGTGAAGCAGGCTGCGGCCAGGTCGCATTTTTCACTGCTCCAGTCGCGAATGGCGATTGAAAGTCTTGGCATAGCGGGGCGTTATGAGCCCCGCATGAAAACCATCACCGAATTTCCCCGCAAGGTCGTCGAATTCCCCGATATGGGCATCGTCATGCCGGATGGTTGCCGGCTGTCGGCGCGGGTTTGGATGCCGGAGGACGCCAGCAGCGATCCGGTGCCGGCGATCCTCGAGCACCTGCCCTACCGCAAGCGCGACGGCACCATCTTTCGCGATCAGCTGACGCATCCCTATTTTGCCGGCCACGGCTACGCCTCGATCCGCGTCGACATGCGCGGCAATGGCGATTCCGAAGGTCTGATGGACGACGAATATTCCGAGCAGGAATTGCAGGACGCCTGCGATGTGATTGCCTGGGCGGCAGCACAGCCCTGGTGCAACGGCAGCGTCGGCATGATGGGCATTTCCTGGGGTGGCTTCAACTGCCTGCAGGTGGCGGCCAAGCAGCCGCCGGCGCTGAAGGCGGTGATCAGCCTGTGCTCGACCGTCGACCGCTACGCCGATGACATCCACTACAAGGGCGGCTGCCTTTTGACGGAAAATTTCGGCTGGGCCTCGACCATGTTGTCCTATTCGTCGCGACCGCCGGATCCGCTGATTGCGGGCGACAACCGCTGGCGCGACCTCTGGCTGACGCGGCTGGAGAACCAGTCTTTCCTTCTGCCGCTCTGGCTCAGCCATCAGCATCGCGACGCCTATTGGAAACGCGGTTCGATCTGCGAGGATTTCTCCGCGGTCAAAGCCGCCGTGCTGTCGATCGGCGGCTGGCATGACGGCTACCGCAACACGATTTCGCATCTGGTCACCAACATCCAGGCGCCGGTGAAGGGCATTGTCGGGCCATGGATCCACAAATACCCGCATTATGCCGAACCCAAACCCGCCATCGGCTTCCTGCAGGAGGCGTTGCGCTGGTGGGACAGCTGGTTGAAGGGCGTCGAGACCGGCGTGGAGGCCGACCCGGACTACCGCGCCTATGTCATGGACAGTGTGCGGCCGGCGCGCTGGCACCCGGAGCGGCCGGGCCGTTGGGTGGCCGAGCAGGAATGGCCGTCTCCCAACATCAAGGTCGGGGCGATCGAACTCATTGCTGACGGCGTCAGGCCGGCGATCGTGGCGACCCCCCAAAGCTGCGGGCTCGCCGGCGGCGAATATTTTCCCTTCACCTTTGGCCCGGAACTGCCGGGCGACCAGCGCCCGGACGATGCGCTGTCCGTCTGCTTCGATCAGCCTGAGCTTGCCGAGGCACTCGACATCGTCGGCGCGCCGGAGCTTCTCATCCGGGTGTCGTCCGATCGCCCGCAGGCGAACATCGCGGTGCGGCTGTGCGACGTGCACCCCGACGGCGCCTCGGAACTGATCTCCTACGGCGTGCTCAACCTGACGCATCGTTCTTCGCACGAACAGCCGCAAGCGCTGGTGCCGGGCGAAACGGTTTCGGCGCGCGTTATTCTCGACCAGTGCGCCTACCGCGTGCCGGCCGGACACCGCCTGCGCATCGCGGTTTCCAATGCTTACTGGCCGATGATCTGGCCGTCGCCGGAGCCGGTGCGGCTAGACCTTTCAGCGGCGACGCTGAGGCTGCCGCTGCGCCCGCTCGCAAAAGCCGACGAGACCTCGTTCCAGTCTCCCGAAGGCGCAACACCCTGGGCAACCGCGACAGTTCGTGCAGCGAATTCCGAGCGTCACGTCGATCGCGATGAGAAGACCGGCATCGTCACGCTGTCGATCACGGATGATTTCGGAGAAGTGCGCGATCTCGCGCATGGACTGGCCAATGGCAGCATTGCCCGCGAGAGCTGGACGATCCACCCCGACGAGCCGCTGTCTGCCTCGGGTCGCACGCACTGGACGCAGACCTTGTCGCGAAACGGATGGTCGGTTCGCACCGAGACGTCGGCTGAAATGCGCTGCGATGCGCAAAACTTCATCGTCAGCGCCAGAATCGAAGCCTATGAGGGCGAAACGCTGGTTTTCGAACGCGATTTCGAAGAGACGATCCCGCGCGACCTGCTCTGAGCGTCGACCCGACTGGTCCAGTTGCGACGCACGATTTACGCCACGGCATGTCGCATTCCGTCTTGCTTACGGCTTTGCCTTCCGGTCAATATCCCTTTGGTAACAACAAGCAAAAAACGACCATAAGGTCGAACCAACAGAGTGAGGAACTCAAATGTCCAACGAACTCGAATATCTGAGCCGGCGCGTTGCGTCCGGCAAGCTGAGCCGTCGTGATTTCCTCGGCCGCGCCGCCGCACTCGGCGTCACAGCGCCCTTCGCCAATATGCTGCTTTCCAGTGCGGCTCGTGCGGAAGGCCCGGTCAAGGGCGGCACGCTGAAGGCCGGCCTCGTCGGCGGCGAATCCACGAACAGCCTGGACCCGGCTTTGTTCATGACGCAAGTGCCGTTCGCCTTTGGCAAGATGTGGGGCGAACTGATCGTCGAGCTGTCTCCGGAAGGCAAGCTCGAGAACCGCATCGCCGAAGAGATCGGCTCGTCGGACGACGCCAAGGTGTGGACGCTGAAAATCCGAGACGGCGTCGAATTCCACAACGGCAAGACGGTGACCGCTGAGGATGTGGCGGCAACGCTCGAGCGCCATTCCGATGAAAAGTCGAAGTCCGGCGCGCTAGGCTACATGAAGGGCATCGACAGCATCAAGGCCAGTGGCAAGGAAGTCGTCCTGACGTTGAAGGAGGCCAACGCCGACCTTCCCTATCTCCTCAGCGACTACCACCTCATCGTCCAGCCCAACGGCGGCAAGGACAAGGCGGATGCCGGCATCTCGGCAGGACCCTACAAGGTCACCACCAACGAGCCCGGCGTGCGCCATGGCGGCGAGCGCTTCGCCAATTACTGGCAGGCCGACAAGATGGGCCATGCCGACCAGATCGAGATCATCGTCATCAACGACGCGACCGCGCGCACGGCGGCCCTGCAGGGCGGCCAGGTCAACATGATCAACCGCGTCGAGCCGAAGATCGTCGACCTGATCAAGCGTGTACCGGGCGTCACCATCCGCAACCATGCCGGCCCCGGCCACTATGTCTTCATCATGCATTGCAACACCGCGCCCTTCGACAACAGCGACCTGCGCATGGCGCTGAAGCTCGCGATCGACCGTGAGGAGATGCTGAACAAGGTGCTGCGCGGCTACGGCTCGCTCGGCAACGACTTCCCGATCAATTCGTCCTATCCGCTGTTTTCCGAGATCGAGCAGCGCAAATATGATCCCGACAAGGCCAAGTTCCACTACAAGAAGTCGGGCCATGACGGCACCGTGCTGCTGCGCACCTCCGACGTCGCCTTCCCGGGCGCGGTCGACGCCTCGCAGCTCTTCCAGCAGAGCGCGGCCAAGGCCGGCATCAAGATCGAGCTCAAGCGCGAGCCCGGCGACGGCTACTGGAACGAGGTCTGGAACAAGCAGCCCTTCTGCGCCTCCTATTGGGGCGGCCGCTCGACCCAGGACCAGATGTACTCGACCGCCTATCTGTCGACCGCCGACTGGAACGACACCCGTTTCAAGCGTCCGGACTTCGACAAGCTGGTGCTGGCTGCACGCGCCGAACTCGACGAGACCAAGCGCAAGCAGATGTACCACGACATGGCCGTGCTGGTGCGCGACGAGGGCGGCCTGATCCTGCCGATGTTCAATCAGTTCATCGATGCGACAGGCGCCAAGGTCGGCGGCTGGGTCGACGATCCGCATCAGGAGCTGATGAACGGCTACGCGCTGGCGAAGTGCTGGCTCGAAGCCTGAGCCCGGCTTTGCGGATATGTCCTCACCCGTCGTGAAACTTGTAGCCCAGCGCGTTGCGCTGGGCATCGTCCTCTTGCTGGCCGTTTCGGTCCTGATCTTCGCCGGCACCCAGATCCTGCCCGGCGACGTCGCGCAAGCCATTCTCGGACAGTCGGCGACGCCGGAATCGCTCGCCAATTTGCGCGAGCAGCTCGGCCTCAATCAGCCGGCTTACATCAGGTATTTCCATTGGCTCGGCGGTGCACTCACCGGCGACCTCGGCACGGCGATGTCGAGCGGCCAGGATATCGCGACCTCGATCAAGGGGCGGCTGTGGAACACGCTGTTTCTCGCCTTCTGGGCGGCGGTCGTGGCCGTGCCGCTGGCGATCATCCTCGGCCTGATCGCCGTGCGTTACCGCAACGGTTGGGTCGACAAGCTGATCTCCGGCCTGGCGCTCGCCTCGACCTCCTTCCCGGAATTCTTCATCGGCTATGTGCTCGTCTACTTCTTTGCCGTGAAGTATCAATGGTTCCCGGCCATTTCCACGGTCTATGACGGCATGCCGTTCGGCGAGCGTATGCAGGCGATCGCGTTGCCGGCCGCCGCGCTGACGCTGGTTGTGCTGGCGCATATGATGCGCATGACCCGCGCGGCCATCCTCAACGTCATGCAGTCGCCCTATGTCGAGACGGCTGAACTGAAAGGCCTGTCGGCCTTCAACGTCATCCGCAAGCATGCTTTCCCCAACGCCATCGCGCCGATCATCAATGTCGTCATGCTCAACCTCGCCTACCTCATCGTCGGCGTCGTCGTGGTCGAGGTGATCTTCGTCTATCCCGGCATGGGGCAATATCTGGTCGACCACGTCACCAAGCGCGACGTGCCGGTGGTGCAGGCCGTCGGCCTGATCTTTGCCGCTGTCTACATCACTCTCAACATCATCGCGGACATCGGGGCGATTGTCGCCAATCCGCGCCTCAGACATCCGAAATAGGCGGCGGGCATGCTCGATATCAAACGCATCCCCATTCCCGCGCTGATTGGCATCGTACTGACGACGATGTTCGTCGTGGCGGCTGTCTTCGCGCCATGGATCGCACCACACGGCAATGCCGAGATTGTCAGCGACGTTCCTTGGGAACCGATGTCCGCAGCGCATTGGCTGGGCACCGACAATCTCGGCCGTGATCTTCTGTCGCGCATGATCTACGGCGCTCGCATCACGCTGTTCATTGCGGTGCTGGCCACCGCGCTGTCATTCTCGCTCGGCGCCATCCTCGGCTTTTCGGCGGCGGTGTTCGGCGGCTGGTTCGACACGCTGCTGTCGCGCCTTGTCGATCTGCTGATGTCGATCCCGACCCTGATCATGGCGCTCGTCGTGCTTTCGGTGCTGCCGACCAACCTGGTGACGCTGATCTTGGTGATGGGCGTCCTCGACTCGACCCGCGTCTACCGGCTGTCGCGCGCGGTGGCCGTCGACATCAACGTCATGGATTATGTCGAGGCCGCCAAGCTGCGGGGCGAAGGCAGCGGCTGGATCATCTTCCGCGAGATCCTGCCCAACGCGCTGTCGCCGCTGGTCTCGGAACTTGGCCTGCGCTTCATCTACGCGGTGCTGTTCTTGTCGACGCTGTCCTTTCTCGGCCTCGGCGTGCAACCGCCGGATGCCGACTGGGGCGGCATGGTCAAGGAAAACAAGGACGGCATCGTCTTCGGTATCGGGGCGGCACTCATCCCCGCCGCGGCGATCGCAGCACTGGCGATTTCGGTCAATCTGGTCGCCGATTGGGTGCTCAACCGCACGACAAGCCTGAAGGGAGGACGCGGGTGATGGCTGACACAAAAGCAAAGCCCGGCCTGCTGCTCGATATCCGCAATCTGCGCATCGAGGCGACAGTGTTTCCGCCCGGCGAGGTGCCGAAGAACATCGTGCTGGTCCACGATGTCTCGCTGACGCTGGAAAAGGGCAAGGTGCTCGGCCTGATCGGCGAGTCCGGCGCCGGCAAGTCGACCATCGGCCTGTCGTCGATGGGCTATGGCCGTGGCGGCGTGCGCATCACCGGCGGAGAGGTGCTGCTCAACGGCCGCGATATCCTCAAGGGGGGCAAGGAAGGTTTCCGCAAATTGCGCGGCCGCGAGGTCTGCTATGTCGCGCAGTCGGCGGCCGCCGCCTTCAACCCGGCGCACAAGCTGATGGACCAGGTGGTGGAAGCAACGCTGCTGCACGGCACGGCGACACGCGCCGAGGCCGAGAAACGTGCCGTGGCGTTGTTCAAGAAGCTCAGCCTGCCAAACCCCGAAATCATCGGCGAACGGTTCCCGCACCAGGTCTCCGGCGGCCAGTTGCAGCGCGTGATGACGGCGATGGCGCTGTGTTCGGAACCCGACCTGATCGTCTTTGACGAGCCGACCACGGCGCTCGACGTGACGACGCAGATCGACGTGCTGGCGGCGATCAAGGACGCCATCCGCGACACCCATGTCGCGGCGCTCTACATTACCCACGATCTTGCCGTCGTCGCCCAGGTCTCGGACGAGATCATGGTGCTGCGCCATGGCAGGCTGGTCGAATGGGGCGGCACTCGCCAGATCATCAAGGAGCCGCGCCAGGAATACACCAATGCGCTGGTCTCGGTGCATGAGATCGAGCATGCCGAGCAGAAGCCCGGCGCCGCGCCGTTCCTGTCGGTCAAGAACGTCACCGCCGCTTACGGCGGCAGCCACGTCAAGGTGCTGAAGAACGTCTCGGTCGACATCTATCCGGGACAGACGCTGGCCGTCGTCGGTGAATCCGGCTCCGGCAAGTCGACGCTGGCGCGCGCCATCACCGGGCTGTTGCCGCCGGAAGAAGGCACCGTCACCTTCGACGGCAGGCCGCTCGCCAACAGGCTTGCCGACCGGCCGAAGGAGGATCTGCGGCAATTGCAGATGATCTACCAGATGGCCGACGTGGCGATGAACCCGCGCCAGACCGTCGGCACCATCATCGGCCGGCCCCTGGAATTCTACTTCGGCATACGCGGCCGCGAGCGCGACAAGCGCGTCGCCGAACTGCTCGACGAGATCGAGATGGGCAAGGGCTTTCTCGATCGTTATCCGGCCGAACTCTCCGGAGGCCAGAAACAGCGCGTCTGTATCGCCCGCTCGCTCGCCGCCAAGCCCAAGCTGATCATCTGCGACGAGGTGACATCGGCGCTCGACCCGCTGGTGGCGAACGGCATTCTCAAGCTGCTGCTCAACCTGCAGCAGCACGAGAAGGTCGCCTACCTCTTCATCACTCACGATCTGGCGACGGTGAAGTCGATCGCCGATTCGATCGCGGTGATGTACCGCGGCGAGGTGGTGCGCTACGGCGCCAAGAGCAAGGTGCTGACGCCGCCCTTCGACGCCTATACCGACCTGCTGCTGTCGTCCGTTCCCGAGATGGAGATCGGCTGGCTGGAAAAGGCGATCAAGGGACGGCGCATGGCGAGCGCGGGGAATTAGTAGGGAATTCGCGGCCTTTGTCGCGAAAACTTCTTTCAACGACAAAAGCTTTCCGGAGCCGCCCATGGCGCTCAAGACCAAACTGCTGCTCATCATTCTCGATGGCGTGCCCTACCGGAACTGGCGCCGGCTGATGGGCAATCTCGAGGGCTGGGTGCAGTCGGGCGAGGCGCAGGTGTGGAAGATGCGCTCGGTGCTGCCGTCTACTTCGGCCTGCTGCTATGCTTCGATTCATACCGGGGTTTCGCCTCAGGAGCACGGCATCCTGTCCAACGAAAACCGGTTTCTCGTCAACAAGCCGGATATTTTCTCCGAAGTCAGCAAGGCCGGCGGCAAGACCGGCGCGGTGACGCACTCCTACTGGTCCGAATTCTTCCGCTCCTATCCGTTCGACCTGATCGAGGACATGGAGTTCGACGAGCCCAACGGACCCATCACGCATGGCCGCTTCCACACCATGACCGGCTATAATGCCCGCAACCAGATGACGCCGAGCGATGTCGACCTGTTTGCGACGCTGACCATGCTGACCCGGCGCCATGATATCGACTACGGGATCCTGCACACCTGCACGCTGGATTCGATGGGTCATCGCTTCGGCCATGACTGCCACGAAATGGACCATGCCTGCTATGCGATGGACGGCATGCTGGCAGCCTTCCTGCCGGGCTGGCGGCAAGCCGGTTACGAGGTGATCGTAACCGCCGACCACGGCCAGACAGACCGCGGCCATCATGGCGGCCGCGACGATGAAATGCAGGATTTCGCGCTGTATTATTTCGGAGCCGGCAAAGGGCCGGATCCGGACACGCTGCTTGATCAGCTGCAACTGGCGCCGACGGTGCTGAAGCGGCTGGGTGTGCCGGTGCCGGAGACCATGAAGGCTAAGCCGTTTTTGGGGTGACGGAGGTCGTCGCTGAGCCGCCGTTCGCTACCCCCTCTCCCCGTCACTATACGGGGAGAGGGTAAGGGTGAGGGGCAGCGCTAACATCAAAATAAATACCCCAACGCCGGCGCCGCCCCTCATCCGCCTGCCGGCACCTTCTCCCGTATAGTGACGGGGAGAAGGGAGAGGCTCTGGCAACACTCCCTCTCTTCGGTTAGCTTCGCCAAAATTCCTTGGCGGAAGGATGAACCTTTTTGAACCTATCGGCGACAGAGCAGACAGGAGCCAGGCGGCTCGACCGGCCATGACGGCAGCGACCGAGACTGATCGCGCGCTTGTCGACCGGGTCGCGAAGGGCGACCGTGCCGCTGTTCGGCTGCTGTTCATGCGTCACCACGCGCGGGTCTACCGCTTCGTGGTGCGCCAGACGGGATCGGAAATGATGGCCGACGATATCGCAAACGAGGTCTTTCTCGAGCTGTGGCGCCAGGCGCCCGGTTTCGAAGGGCGCTCGGAAGTCTCGACATGGCTGCTCGGCATCGCCCGGTTCAAGGCGCTGTCGATGCTTCGCAAGAAAAAAGAAGACTGGATCGATGACGATGATGCGGCGCAGGTTCCCGACGGCGCCGACACGCCGGAAGTCGCCACCATGAAGGAAGACAAGGGCGCCGCCTTGCGGCGCTTCGTCGATGCCTTGCCGGAGGAACACCGCTCGGTGATCGACCTTGCCTATTACCATGGACAGTCGGTGACGGAGATCGGCGAGGTGCTCGGCATCCCGGTCGCCACCGTCAAGACCCGAATGTTCTACGCCCGCAAGAAACTCGGCGAAGCCCTCAAGGCCGCCGGTTACGACAGGGGGTGGCCATGAGCAATCCTGAAGACATGAGCGCCGCTGAAAATATGTCGCGCCGCGACGAAATGGAAACGCTGCTGCCGTTCTACCTGAACGGCTCGCTGGAAGGCTCGGACCTCGAAGCCGTCGAGGAATGGCTGGCGAGCGATCCGGCGGCGATGGCGGCGCTTGGCGAGGCTGAGGCGGAATTCTCCGGCGCCACCGCCGCCAACGAGGCGATCCGGCCACCGGCCGATGCGCTCAGCCGCTTTGCCAGGGCGCTCGACACCGAAGCCGGACCGGTCCGCGCTCCCGCGGGCCGTTCCTGGCTGCCGCAGGCACTCGGCCGTTTCATGGCGGTGCCGGTCGGTGTCGCCTGGGCGGCAGCGGCGGTGCTGCTGGCGTTGGTCGTGGTGCAGTCCTACGTGCAGACCGGCGGCAAGAGACATGATTTCGAGATTGCCGGCGCCGAGGATGATCTGGCGAAACTGCCGTTCGCGCTGGTCAAGTTCAAGCCGGATGCGAAGATGTCCGACATCGCTGTCTTCCTCGACCAGAACGCGCTGAAGATCGCCGGCGGGCCGGCCGCCTCGGGCGTCTTCCGCATTGCCATCCCGGTCAAGACCGGAGCAGACTACACCAGGCTCGTCGGCCTTATTGCCGCCCAGCCGTTCGCGGAGACTGTGATCGAGGGAAGGAAACCGGTTGATGGCAGCTAGGGCGGTCATTCGATTTGCGGCGATCCTGGTGGCGGCGACGACAATCGTCGCAGTGCCGGCGTCGGCGCAGACCAATGATCCCAATGCCGGCCGGGCCGACTGCACCGACGCGGCCGGAGCGGCGGCTGCCGACTGCCCGAAAGACGGCAATGAGGCCAACGTCGGCGGCGAACCAGGCGCAGTTACCCTTCCGGCCCTGATCGTCGACCTGTTTCCCAACCCACCGGCTCCCGAAGCGCCCGTGCCGACGCCACGGCCGTCAGCGCCGCCTGCCGACACGCAGGCCGGGCCACCCGCCGGCGGGGCGATCGTTTCGCCGACCGATCTTGTCGCGACCGCGCCGCGCCGTGCCATCGCCGGCGAGTTCGTGCCCGACGAGGTGCTGGTGACCGTCGACGGCGATGCCGGCGCCGTCCAGCAGATCGCCGCCTCCTTCGGCCTTGAAGTGCGCTCGCAGCGCCAGTCGCGGCTGCTCGGCACCACACTGGTGCGCTTCGGCATTCCCGACGGCCGCCCGGTCGGCGCCGTGCTGGCGCAGCTGGCCGCCGATGGCCGCACCCTGCGGCGCGAGCCAAACCATATCTATTCGCTGCAGCAGGCGGCCGGCATCGTCAACTATGCCTTCGAGCGCATTCAGCTCGACAACAAGCAAGCCAGTGGCGAAAACGTGCGCATCGCCGTCATCGACACCGGCATAGACGACACCAATCCGGCGCTGTCCGGCGTCATTGCCGACCAGTTCGACGCCATGCCCAACGTGCCGGTCGAAAAGCGTGACCACGGTACCTCGGTCGACGGGCTGATCGCCGGCGTCGGCGCGCTCGAAGGCATGGCGCCCGGCGCCAGGATCTATCACGCCCGCGCCTTCGAGGACGGCAGGTCGACCATGGATGTCATCCTGTCGGCGCTCGACTGGGCGGCGGACCAGAATGTCAGCATCATCAATATGAGTTTCGTCGGCCCCAAGAACGATCTGCTCGCCACCGCCTGCCGCAATGCGCGCGGGCTCGGCATCATCCAGGTCGCTGCTGCCGGCAACAACGGGCCGAAAGCGCCCTATGGTTACCCCGCCGCCTATGAAGGTGTCATCGCGGTCACCGCCACCGACGCCAAGGACGGGCTTATGCAGCAGGCCAATCGCGGCGCTTATGTCTTCATCTCGGCGCCCGGCGTCGAGATGGTGGCGCCGAGCGGCGCCGGCTCGGACGTCGTCACCGGCACTTCGTTTGCCGCCGCGATTGTCTCCGGCGCCATCGCCAACCTGATCCACGCCTCGCCCGAGCGCTCGGCTGACGACATCGAAAAGGCGCTTGCCGCCACCGCCAGGGATCTTGGCCCGAAAGGCCGCGACAAGGATTTCGGCTATGGCCTGCTGGATACGAAGGCGGCGGCTGCGGCCCAGAAGTGAGCCTGCGAATTCAGAGCGCCGGACCTAACCGGACAGGGCTGCCATCATGGAAGCGTGACAGGCGGAAGCGGCTGAGGTCGTGTCCGGTCTCGTTTCCCTGAATCATGTCCGCAACGACGCGGCCTATGCCAGGCCCGATGCCGAAGCCGTGACCGCTCATCCCCGTCGCGACGAAAAGGCCGCCGACTGCCTCTACCCGATCCACGACGGGGACGACGTCGGGCATGGCATCGATCATGCCACCCCAGCTTGCCTTCAGGCGAACCGTCTCGAACTGCGGAAAGAGGTGCTTGAACTTGCGTTCTATCGAACGCAGACGGGCCGGTTCCGGGGCCGGGTCGAGCACCCGCATTCTCTCGAAAGGGCTGTGCGAATCCGGCGCCCAATCGCGCGGCGTCGACCAGGCATCGGGGTAACCTGACGGCGCGAACGGAAAGTAGCGTGTCCCCAGCGGATTGTCCCTCAGCGCAGGAAGGTATTTGGAGGCGTGCCGGAATGCATCAGGTCCCAGGTAATGCAGATGGCTGCCGCCCGCGGCGAGCGTGTAGCCGCCATCCTGCCGGCGCCGGAAAGCGATGTGTTCGTCAGTCGCCGCGCCTGCATAGATTTCAGCCAAGGGGTCCGTTGCGGCTGCGGTTACCCTGACGCTGAGCTGGGGGATGGAGACGCCGTGTCTTCTCAGGAACAAGGATGACCAGGCACCTCCCGCGACCAGCACGCTGGAGGCCTCGATATACCCCGTCTCGGTCCACACGCCCTTGACCTTGCCGCCTGAGATTTCGAGGGTTCGCGCTGCGCAATTCTCGACGATTTTGACGCCTTTTCGCACGGCGAGCCGGGCAAGTGCGGGCACCGCCAGCCAAGGCTCCGCCCGCATGTCGGAGGGCGTCGTCATCGCGCCCTTGAATTTGCGCGACATGCCTTTGATGAGTGTCGCGGTTTCGTCTGCATCCAGGAGACGGGTGTCGAGCGCATGGATCGCGGCGATCTTCATGAAGGCTTCGAACCCGGCCATGTCCTTGTCGGTGTTCGCCAGGTAGGTCACACCTGTCTGGGTCAGGCCGATGTCCTCGCCGCATTCCTCAGCCAGTTGCCGCCACAGGCGAATGGCCTCGATGACGATGGGCAGTTCATCCGCGTCTCGTCCCTGCTTTCGGATCCAGCCCCAGTTTCGGGACGACTGTTCGGCCGCAATGCGTCCCTTTTCCAGCAGCGTCACCGGGATGTTCCGCTGTGCCAGGAAAAGCGCCGTCGCCACACCGATGATGCCGCCACCGACAATGACCACCTCCGACGTTTTCGGCGGTGGGCCAGGATGCCGGATTGGATCCGTTTCGGAGAACGGGAATATGGGCAAGTGGCGCACCCTGAGGACTGGTTGATGGCTCTGGCTTACTGGTTGCCACCCACTCGAAGCCAAATCAAGGACAGGTCCAGGCAGACCGTTGTCCCAACGAAGTCAATCTATCTGCGGGCAACATCCACATGGGTGAACTTGCCCAGCGGAGCAATTGGATTAATCCCTAAACCGGCGCGCCGGCGACCGAGCCTCTCACCACCAGGTCGACAGGCCAGACCTCGCCCCGCGCCCCTTCTTCCAAGCCGGAAATGCGCGCTGCCAGGCGTTCGGCGATGCGGGCGCCGGCGAGGCGGATCGACGAGCGCGTCGTCGACAGCGGCACGGAAAAATTCTCCGGCTTCAGCCATGGAAAGACGTCGTCATGGGCAATCAACGACAGGTCGCCGGGAATGGTCAGGCCAAGGTCGCGCACCGCGCGCACGACGCCGAGCGACATGATCAGGCTGGAGCAGGCGATCGCCGTCGGCCGCTCGCTCTGTTCGAGCAGGCGCCTGGCGGCGCGGTAGCCGTTCTCCTCGGTCATGGTGAGTGAACAGACATGGCGCTCGCCGAGCGTCAGGCCGCTCGCGGCCAGCGCCCTGCGCATGCCGCGCTCGCGGTGGATGGCGAAGGTCTCGCGGTCGTCGCCATTGATCAGCGCCAGCCGGCGGTGGCCGAGCTGAACCAGCAGCCGGGCGGCGTCGTGGAAGCCGCCCTCATTGTCGATGTCGGTGAAGGGGTAGTCGAAATCGAAGCCTTCGCTGCGGCCATGGACGATGAAGGGAATGCCGAGCGTGTTGACCAGCGCCACCCGCCGGTCGGCCGGGCGCGGCGAGGAGATGTAGACGGCGTCGACCTGGCGGTTGGCGACGATGCGGCGATAGGTGGTTTCCTGGTCGTCGGCATCGGCCGGCGACAGCACCAGGTCGAGCTCGTGCGAGCGGGCATAGTCGCCGAGACCCGACAGGAACTCGACGAAATGCGGGTCGATGTCGACGGAGGCGCCCGTCGGCAGCACATAGCCGATCATGCCCGTCTTGCCGGTCGCCAGCCGGCGCGCGCTCGGGTTGGGCCGGTAGCCGTGGCGCTTGGCGGCATCCACCACGCGCCGGCGGGTTTCCTCGTTGACCTCGGGATAGCCGTTGAGCGCACGGCTTACCGTTGTCTGCGACAGGGCCAGCATATGAGAGAGCTGCTTCAGGTTCACTGGGAGGCCTCCAAGCCTCAAAGCGCTTTTAATTTTTAATCTCTGTGGCCGCCAAGACGAGCGCAACGGAACTGGGCGACCATACGCACTGGTCCGGCCAGTTTGAAGCAAATTGTGCTGTTGCAGCGCGAAAATACTTTGCTGCAGCGCACTTTAGCAACGTCTCGCCACTAAAATTAAATCGATTAGCCCACCGCCCTCTTGACTTCCAGCCGATTCAATGGCGAGATCAAAAAGGCCAAAGCGCTTTGGAAGACTCTTCGAAAGGTTGCGGTTCCTTTCTGAACGAGTCACAGTCCTGCAGCGTCGGCGGGCGGAATGGAGGTTCCGCCCGGGTGTATGTGTCCACACTGGGAGGAATACCGATGAAGAAGATGCTTCTGCTTGGCGCAGCGTTTGCCACACTCGCCTTGTCCCTGCCGGCGCAAGCCGAACTGAAGTTCAAGCCCGGGGAAGACAAGCGCTTCAACTGGGCCAATTACGAAGAGCTGAAGAAGGTCGATCTCAAGGGCGAGACGCTGACCATCTTCGGGCCCTGGCGCGGCGAGGACGAAGGCCTCATCCGCACTGTTCTCGAATATTTTCAGGAAGCCACCGGCGCCGAGATCAAATACTCCTCGTCGGAAAATTACGAACAGCAGATCGTCATCGATACCCAGGCCGGCAGCCCGCCCAATATCGCCGTACTGCCGCAGCCGGGCCTGATCCAGGATCTGGCGTCCAAGGGCCTTTTGACGCCGCTGGGCGACGACACCGCCAAATGGATCAAGGACAATTACGGCGCCGGCCAGTCATGGGTCGATCTCGGCACCTTCAAGGACAAGGACGGCAAGCCGGGCTTCTTCGCCTTCCCCTACAAGGCCGACGTGAAATCGCTGGTCTGGTATTCGCCCGACAATTTCGAGGAAGCCGGCTACAAGGTTCCCAAGACCCAGGAAGAGCTCGCCGACCTCGAGAAGAAGATCATCGCCGACGGCGGCACGCCGTGGTGCATCGGCCTCGGCTCAGGCGGCGCTACCGGCTGGCCGGCGACCGACTGGGTCGAAGACATCATGCTGCGCACCCAGGCGCCCGACGTGTATGACAAGTGGGTAAAGAACGAGATCCCGTTCAACGATCCGGCGGTGGTCAACGCCATCGACATTTTCGGCAAGATCGCGACCGACGACAAGATGGTCGACGGTGGGGCCAAGGCGGTTGCCGCGACCGACTTCCGCGACAGCCCGAAGGGCCTCTTCTCGGTGCCGCCGAAATGCTACCTGCACCATCAGGCATCGTTCATCCCGACCTTCTTCCCGGAAGGCACAAAGGTTGGACAGGACGCCGACTTCTTCTACTTCCCGCCCTATGCCTCGAAGCCCGAGCTCGGCACGCCTGTGCTCGGCGCCGGCACGCTGGCCATGATCACCAAGGACTCGAAGGGTGCACGCGCGTTCATCGAATTCCTGAAAATGCCGCTGGCACATGAAATCTGGATGGCCCAGGGCGGCTTCGTCACGCCGCTCAAGTCGGTCAACAAGGATGCCTATGCCAGCGACGCGCTGAAGAAGCAGGGCGATATCCTCGCCAATGCCTCGACCTTCCGCTTCGACGGTTCGGACCTGATGCCGGGCAAGATCGGCGCCGGCGCCTTCTGGACCGGCATGATCGATCTGGTCGGCGGCAAGTCGGCGCAGGATGTCGCCACCGACATCCAGAAGAGCTGGGACGCTATCAAGTAGTCAGCTGGCAAGCAGTCAGCTGGCAAGTAATCACTGCCAAGTAATCAGCTGCTTTGGCGGCAAATTCAGGACTTCCTCCACAGACTGGATGCGGGCCGCTATGGCCCGGATCCGACCGGCGCCTTACGCCGGACCGATTTGCGTTCGTTCGTTTCAGAATAACTTAAATCGGCGCAGAGCCACATCGCCAGGGCTGTTCAAGGCCCGGCCGATCATGCGCAGGGAAGAGGGACCCATGGCTGCTCAGATCTTATCGGCCATTTTTGTCATCATCATCGGCGTCGGCGGCTGCGTCGCCTATTTCTGGGGCGCCAACAAGCTGGTCGACCTGATATTCCCGTCGCGCGGCGTGGCAGGGGCTGCGGCCATCGACAATCTGCGCCGGCAAGGACTGGTCCGTCCGTGGCTGTTCGTCGGCCCGGCGATGATCATCCTCACCGTCTACCTGATCTATCCGGTGGTGGCGACGCTCTGGCTGTCCTTCCTCGACCGCGGCGGCCAGCATTTTGTCGGCTTCGCCAACTATGAATGGGCGTTCGGCGACCGCGAGTTCCGCAACTCGATCCTGAATAATATCATCTGGCTGGCGGTGGTGCCCGCCGCCTGCACCTTTCTAGGGCTGATAATCGCCGTGCTCACTGACAAGATCTGGTGGGGCACGATCGCCAAGAGCCTGATTTTCCTGCCGCTGGCGATCTCCTTCGTCGGCGCCAGCGTGATCTGGAAATTCATCTACGAATATCGCGGCGAGGGCCAGACGCAGATCGGTCTGCTCAACGCCATCATCCAGTATTTCGGCGGTCAGCCGCAGGTCTGGATATCGCTGCCGTTCTGGAACAATTTCTTCCTGATGATCATCCTGATCTGGATCCAGACCGGCTTTGCCATGGTCATCCTGTCTTCGGCGTTGCGCGGCATCCCCGAAGAGACGCTTGAAGCCGCGGTCATCGACGGCGCCAATCCGTTCCAGATCTTCTGGAAGATCATGGTGCCGCAGATCTGGGGCACCATCGCCGTGGTCTGGACGACAATCACCATCCTGGTGCTGAAAGTGTTCGACATCGTGCTGACCATGACCAATGGCCAGTGGAACAGCCAGGTGCTGGCCAATCTGATGTTCGACTGGATGTTCCGCGGCGGCGGCGATTTCGGCCGCGGCGCCACCATCGCCATCATCATCATGATCGCGGTCATCCCGATCATGGTCTGGAACATCCGCCAGGCGAACAAAGAGACGGGAGGACATTGAGATGGCCGTCGCGACCGGGAAGTCCTTTGCCAGCCGCTTCGGCGTCCACATCGCCGTGCTCGTCTTCGTCGCCATCTGGACCGTGCCGACGCTCGGCATCCTGGTCTCGTCACTGCGCGACAAGGACCAGATCATCGCCTCGGGCTGGTGGAACTCGTTCTCCAGCTCCAGCCAGACCGAAGCCGGCCGCCTGCCGCCGGCCTCGGCGCAGGTCGAGAAGGACGGCAAGTTCGTGCTTGCCGGCAACATCTTCGGCGACGGTGCTGCGCGCAACATCAGCGCCTTCGGCGTCAAGTCGGCGGCACCGACGCAATATCCGGCCGGCACCACTGCCGATCTCGGCGACGGCGTGACCTTGCAGCTCAATGCCGACGGAACGTTCGTCATGAGTTCGCCCAAGGCTTTCGAAGGCGACCGTGGCCAGCGCGTCTATTACGCCTCGTCGGCGCCACCGAAATTCACCACCGACAATTACAAGACCGTGCTGTTTTCGGAGGGTATCGGCCGCTCGTTCATAAACTCGCTGACCGTCACCATCCCGGCGACGGTCATCCCGATCCTGATCGCCGCCTTCGCCGCCTATGCATTGGCGTGGATGCGTTTTCCCGGCCGCGCCTTGCTGATCGCAACAATCATCGGCCTGCTGGTCGTGCCGCTGCAGATGTCCTTGATCCCGCTTTTGAAGATCTACAACGGCGTCGGCATCTTCTTCGGTGTGCCGTCGAAAACCTATCTCGGCATCTGGCTGGCGCATACCGGCTTCGGCCTGCCCTTCGCCATCTATCTCCTGCGCAGCTATATTGCCGGCCTGCCGCGCGAGATCATGGAATCGGCGCGTATCGACGGCGCCAGCGATTTCGAAATCTTCGTCAAGATCGTGCTGCCGCTGTCCTTCCCGGTGCTGGCGTCCTTTGCGATCTTCCAGTTCCTGTGGGTGTGGAACGACTTATTGGTGGCAATGGTTTTCCTCGGTACCGAAGGGGATCAGATCGTGCTGACCGCGAAGCTCAACGCACTGCTCGGCTCGCGCGGCGGCGACTGGGAAATCCTGACGACATCGGCCTTCGTCACCATTATCGTGCCGCTGATCGTGTTCTTCTCGCTGCAGCGCTATTTCGTCCGCGGGCTGCTGGCCGGCTCGGTCAAAGGAGGTTGAGACTTATGCAAGCCGCTTTGAAGGCGACCTCGAAGCCCGATCTCGCCGTCGGTCGCGACTGGTGGCGGGGCGCGGTGATCTACCAGATCTATCCGCGCTCCTATCAGGACTCCAATGGCGACGGCATCGGCGACCTCAAGGGCATCATCCGCAGGCTGCCCTACATCGCCTCGCTCGGCGTCGACGCCATCTGGATTTCGCCCTTCTTCAAGTCGCCGATGAAGGATTTCGGCTACGACGTCTCGGACTATTGCGACGTCGACCCGATGTTCGGGACGCTCGCCGATTTCGACGCGCTGGTTGCGGAAGCCCATCACCTCGGCCTCAAGGTGATGATCGACGAGGTGCTGTCGCACACCGCCGACAACCATCCATGGTTCAAGGAGAGCCGCGCCAGCCGCGGCAATCCGAAGGCCGACTGGTATGTCTGGGCCGACGCCAGGCCGGACGGCACGCCGCCCAACAACTGGCTGTCGATCTTCGGCGGCTCGGCCTGGCAGTGGGACACCAGCCGCCAGCAATATTACCTGCATAACTTCCTGTCCGAGCAGCCCGATCTCAACTTCCACAATCTGGAAGTCCAGGACGCGCTGCTCGACGTCACCCGCTTCTGGCTGGAGCGCGGCGTTGACGGCTTCCGCCTCGACACCATCAATTTCTACTTCCACAGCCAGGGGCTGGAGAACAATCCGCCGCTGCCGCCCGAAGAGCGCAACGACCAGACAGCACCTGCGGTCAATCCCTACAACTACCAGGACCATATCTACGACAAGAGCCGGCCGGAAAACCTTGCCTTCCTCGAACGGTTCCGGGCGCTGCTCGACGAATATCCGGCGGCCGCCGCGGTCGGCGAAGTCGGCGATTCGCAGCGTGGGCTGGAAGTGGTCGCCGCCTACACCGCCGGCGGCAAACGCGTCCACATGTGCTATTCCTTCGATTTCCTGGCGCCGGAAAAGATCAGCGCCGCCAAGGTGCGCCAGGTGCTGGAAGCCTTCGGCAAGGTCGCCAGCGACGGCTGGTCGTGCTGGGCCTTTTCCAACCACGACGTGATGCGTCCGGCCTCGCGCTGGGCCGCCGACGAGGCCGACCCGGCCGCCTATCTGAAGGTTATCTCGGCGCTGCTGATGTCGCTGCGCGGTTCGGTCTGCCTCTATCAGGGAGAGGAGCTTGGGCTGGGCGAAGCCGAGTTGCAGTTCGAGGATCTGCAGGACCCCTACGGCATTCGCTTCTGGCCCGAATTCAAGGGCCGCGACGGCTGCCGCACGCCGATGGTGTGGGATGCAACCGCCAGCAATGCCGGCTTTTCGACGGCCAAGCCCTGGCTGCCGGTGCCGGGCAAGCACTTGTCGCAAGCGGTCAATGTTCAGCAGGGCGACGCGGCCTCGCTGCTCGAGCACTACCGGCGCTTTCTCGGTTTCCGCCGCCAGCATCCGGCCCTGGCCAAAGGCGACATCGAGTTCATCGAAAGCGAGGGCGACACCGTCGCCTTCACCCGCCGTGAGGGCAATGAGCAGATCGTCTGCGTCTTCAATCTGGCCAGCAAGCCGGCCGAGGTCGATCTCGGTGGTCAGGCGCTGCTGCCATTGGCCGGGCACGGTTTTTCGGGACAATCCGGCACAGGTTCCATCCGCCTCGGCGGCTACGGCGCCTGGTTCGGGCGCATCGACTGAGTTTTTGACGAAACTGGATTTTTTGAGGAAATCCAGGTTCTCTAGGGAAATCACTGGGAGGAAATTATGGCCGATGTCACGCTGAGACAGGTGAAGAAATCATACGGCAATCTGCACATTCTCCACGGCATCGACCTCGACATAAAGTCGGGCGAGTTCATCGTCTTCGTCGGCCCGTCGGGTTGCGGCAAGTCGACCTTGCTGCGGTCCATCGCCGGGCTTGAGGAGATCACCTCCGGCGAGCTGAAGATCGCCGGCGAGGTGGTGAACGACGTGCCGCCTTCCAAGCGCGGCATTGCCATGGTGTTCCAGTCCTATGCGCTCTATCCGCACATGACCGTCTACGACAACATGGCCTTCTCTATGAAGATCGGCAAGGAAAGCAAGGCCGAGATCGACAAGCGGGTGCGGCAGGCCGCCGAAATCCTGCAGCTGACCAAATATCTCGACCGCCTGCCCAAGGCGATGTCGGGCGGCCAGCGCCAGCGTGTCGCCATCGGTCGCGCCATCGTGCGCAATCCGAAAGTGTTCCTGTTCGACGAGCCGCTGTCGAATCTCGACGCGGCGCTGCGCGTCGCGACCCGCATCGAGATCGCCAAGCTCAAGGAATCGATGCCTGCCACGACCATGATCTACGTCACCCACGATCAGGTCGAAGCGATGACGCTCGCCGACCGCATCGTCGTGCTGAAGGATGGCCATATCGAGCAGGTCGGCACGCCGATGGACCTCTACAAGAAGCCCGGCAATCTGTTCGTTGCCCAGTTCATCGGCTCGCCGGCCATGAACATCCTGCCGGCGACAATCGACAGGACGGGCAACCCGACAATCGTCAGCCATGTCGGCGGCCGCAAGGCAACGGTGCCGATCGCAACGCCGGCGTCAGCAAAGGGTGCGGCAGTCAGCTTCGGCGTGCGGCCGGAGGATCTGTCGGCCGCCACCGGCGCGGAATATCTTTTCGAGGGCGTGGTGGACTATGTCGAGCAACTCGGCGAGGTGCAGCTTGTCTATGTCGATATCGGCCGCGCTGACCTGCCGTTGGTGACCAAGCTGCCCGGCAATGTCGAGGTCAAGCGCGGGGCAAAGCTGCGACTGACCGCGGATGCCGGGGACCTGCACATCTTCGACGCCGATGGGCACTCCTTCTCGCTCAAGCCGGTGGAAGTGAAGGCGGCTTGAGATAGCTGCGTCGTACAGGCATGAAAAAAGAGCGGCGGGCCAGGCCCGCCGCTCTTTTTTAAGCTTCGGCTGTTAGTTGTTGCCGAACCGATCCCTGTCGCTGCTCTGAGGAACGAACTTCTGTTGGTCGTTCGACGAGTTCAGCAGCTTGTAGACCGCCGACTTGGTGCCGGTCGACGAAGTGCGGGTGGTGTCGACGGCAGCGGCCGGCTGGTTGGCGCCATTGGAGCCATAATTGTCGCTGCCGGCAAAGGCAGCGCTCGAAACAGCCAGAACGGCTGCGGTGGCAAGAACGATCTTCTTCATTTTAGTCTCCTGAATTTTTCTGATGCCGCCAGCTGCAGCGGATAAGCCCGCCACGTGCTGGAAACCGGCTTTTAGCGGCCGAAAAGGTTACGGTCGGCACCGTGGGCAGGCGCCTGCTCGGCTGGAGCCGACTTCTCAACCGAAGCCGTATGGCCACTATCGGTCGACGTAATCGCAGGCTGGTTGGCGCCGTTCGAACCGTAGTTGTCGCTGCCGGCGAAAGCGCTGCCGGAGATGGCCAAAACGGCGGCGGCAGCAAGGATGATCTTTTTCATTTCAAATACTCCTGAATTTTTTGGGATCCCGAGAGCGACGGGTTAGCCGCCCTTCTTTGGTCGGGATCAGCGATTGCCGTAGAGGTCGCGGTCGGCGCCCTGAACGACAGGCTGCTTGTCAGCGTGCGCCGGCTTCTGAATGGAAGCCGTATACGAGCTGTCGACCGAGACGGCTGGCTGGTTCGCACCATTGGAACCGTAATTGTCGCTACCGGCGAAGGCGCTGCCGGTGATCGCCAAAACGGCTGCGGCAGTGAGGATGATCTTTTTCATTTTTAGTACTCCAGTTTGTCTGTCCGTCTAGCGGCGTGTCTTGGGAGGAATTCGCGTCGTTCGGACAGCCCCGATGTGGGAAAGCCATAGGCTGGTTTCCAATCACGAAGTTGTTCCGTGTGGACCACGGTCCTGCACCTTGAAATTGTGCCAGGAAGTTCCTCTATGGTCATTTATCGCATTGTTTTCAGTTGCTTATGTCGAACCGAGTGGTTCGCTCCGGTGTCGGTTTCCGGGCCGTCGTTCACACCATCCTGCACGCATTGTCAACAGAAACGAACCGTTCGGTTCGATTAGAGATTGCTAGTAACTTTTCGATACCGTTGAGCCCTTTTTGCCCCCGATCGGAACTGGATCCGCAGCGATTCGGCGATGATAGCGCCGCAAGACAGGATCTCAGCCCTTCGGTGGTCGGCGGGGCGTATGCCGCGCGTGTCGCGCCGCATGGATATGATGTCGCTTTCATGCCGACGTCGCGATCGCTGCCGTGATTAGATGATCGCATCTCAGGTGCCGCTTCGTGACGACGCAGCGGAGAATTGGGAAGCCGGTCAGAATCCGGCGCTGCCCCCGCAACGGTGGTGGAGTTGAAGTCGCAACGGGAGACCACTGGGCAGCAGCCTGGGAAGGTGTCGCGATGGTCCGCAAGGACAACTCCAGAGCCCGGAAACCAGCCCGAGATGCCTAGACTCGACTGATCGCGGTGGGCGGTCAAGAGGTGGATAGTGCATGTCCGGCGCCGCGCCGGCCTGCGTCCGATCCTTCCTCCATCACCACCAAGTTCAGTCCTTAAACCACGAGGACAGAACTATGGATACGCGCAACGACATGCTGAGGCTCCTGAACGGCCGCAAGCAAGGCTTTTCGCTGGAACAGCCCTTCTACACCGACCCGGACTATTTCAAGCTCGACATGGAGCTTATCTGGTATCGCGACTGGCTGTTCATCGGCCATGATTGCGAACTGCCGAAGCCCGGCAGCTATATCACCGTGCAGATCGGCGGTTATCCGGTGGTGCTGGTCCGCGACCAGAAGGGCAACATCAACGCCTTCCACAATTCCTGCCGCCATCGCGGCAGCCGTGTCTGCAACACTGAGAAGGGGATGGCGGCAAAGCTTGTCTGCCCTTATCACCAGTGGACCTACGAGCTTGACGGCCGGCTGCTGTTTGCCCGCCAGATGGCCGACGGTTTCGACAAGAGCCAGTTCGGCCTGAAGCCCGTCGCTTGCGAGAGCGTCGGCGGTTACATCTTCATCTGCCTGGCGAAAGAACCTGCCGACTTTGCGCCGATGCGCGCCATGATAGAGCCCTACCTCAAGCCGCACAGGCTGAATGAAGCCAAGGTCGCATTCGAGAGCACCATCATCGAGAAGGGCAACTGGAAGCTGGTCTGGGAAAACAACCGCGAATGCTATCACTGCGCCGGCAATCATCCGGAGCTGTGCAAGACATTCCCCGAAGCGCCGACGGTGACCGGCGTGCAGGGCGCCGACAGCGATCCGGAGATGCTGGCGCACTGGGCGAAATGTGAGGCGGCGGGCCTGCCGAGCAAGTTCCGCATCGATCCGGCCGGGCAATACCGCGCCACCCGCGCGCCGCTGCTGCGCGATGCCGTCAGCTACACGATGTCGGGAAAGCGCGCGGTGACGAAGAACCTGTCCGACACTGTTGCCGCCGACCGCATCGGCACCTTAATGCACTACCACTATCCGACGACCTGGAACCACATCCTGATCGACCATGCGGTCACCTTCCGGGTGCTGCCGATCAGCGCCACCGAAACCGCGGTGACGACCAAGTGGCTGGTGCACAAGGATGCGGTCGAGGGCGTCGACTACAACCTTGAAGAGCTCACCCACGTCTGGACCGAGACCAACGACCAGGACCGCCGCATCGTCGAGGAAAACGCCTTCGGCATCCTGTCGCCGGCCTATGAGCCCGGCCCCTATTCGGAGCTGCATGAGGGCGGCGTGATCCAGTTCGTCGAATGGTACGCGGCCTTCATCGGCCCGCGCCTTGCCGAAGGCGGCCGGCCGGCGCTGCGCAGCGTCGCGTGAGCTGGAGCAGGCGAGGAAGGACCGGAGGATGATGCGATGACGGATCTTGGGCTCTATCGCCATCTTGACCAGATGGCGCCGTGGAACGACAGGCTGCAGGTGCTGGAAGTGACCGGCGTCAGCGACGAGGCGCCCGACGTCAAGACCTTCACCTTCCGCTCCGACAACCAGACCTGGTTCCGCTACAAGCCGGGCCAGTTCTTGACGCTGGAACTGCCGACACCGGACGGGCCACTGATGCGCACCTATACGCTGTCGTCGTCGCCATCGCGGCCGTTTTCGATCGCGGTGACGGTCAAGGCGCAGGCCGGCAGCATCGGCACGCGCTGGATGTTCGACCATCTGGTGCCCGGTTCGCATGTCAAGGCCTACGGACCGGCCGGCGACTTCTCGTTGCACAGCCACCCGGCGGCCAAATACCTGTTCATTTCCGCCGGCTCCGGCGTGACGCCGATGATGTCGATGCTGCGCTGGCTGAACGACTGCGCGCCATGGACCGATGTCGGTTTCGTCAACTGCGCGCGGCGTGCCGAAGAGATCATCTTCCGCAAGGAACTCGAACTGCTCGGCGGCCATATGCCCGGCCTGTCGCTCGGCTTCATGATCGAGGAACGTTCCAGCCGCGAGGGCTGGTACGGTCATATGGGGCGCATCGACGCGATCCGGCTGCCCTTGCTGGCTCCGGATTTCCGCGAGCGCGAAATCTTCTGCTGCGGCCCCGATCCGTTCATGCGCGCCGTGCGCGGCATGCTGGATGCCGCCGGCTTCGACATGACGAAATACCATCAGGAGAGCTTTGCCGCGCCTGTGATGGAGGAAATTCCGGCGCCGTTTGCCTCCCCGGTCGAGGACGGCATCGCTGCACCTGTCGAAGCCGTGACGCCGATCCGCTTCTCGCTTTCGGAGGTCGATGCCGAATGCGTCGCCGGCCAGACCGTGCTGCAGACCGCGCGCAGCTCGGGCGTGCGGATTCCCGCCGCCTGCGAGTTCGGCCTGTGCGGCACCTGCAAGGTGAAGAAGGTCTGCGGCGAAGTCGAGATGAGCCACAATGGCGGCATCCTCGACCACGAGATCGATGACGGTTTCATCCTTGCCTGCTGCTCGAAACCGCTGTCGGCGCTCGAAATCGAGGCTTGAGCCGGTCGACTTCGCCGCAACGGTCGCCGACGCAGGCGTTGTGTTCGCGGGTCTTTGTCTTGCCAAGCATAGGCCGAGTGATTTAGACGCACTTAGGAAGGGCTGGGCAGACCGTGAAACCGGCGCATCCCTTCATGGGCGCATGGAACGGGGACAGAGCGATGCAACAGCGGGTCTACGCGGTCGCAAGCAAGGACATCGTTTTCGAATCATTCGATGGCGAAGCCGTCGTTCTCGATCTTTCGAACGGTAAGTATTTCGGCTTTTCCGATTCCGGCAGCCGGGTCTGGCAGGCTTTGTCGTCCGGCGTCGCCACTGAAGCGCTGGTCGGAGCTGCCGCGGGCGCCGCAAAAATAAGCCTGGCCGACCTCGAAAGCTTCGTTGCCCGACTGCTCGATTTCGGGTTGCTTGCGCCAGCCGAAACACCGGCACAACCGCTTTCGGGCGAGCTGTCGTCTGCGCTTGCTGCCAGCAATGAGCCGCTCAAGGTCGATGTCCACGACGACCTTGCCGATCTCATCATTGTCGACCCGATCCATGAGGTCGAGGAACCTCTCGGCTGGCCGGCGGTGAAACAGGCATAATCGTTTCCCTAAAGCGCGTCGCGTTTGACGGACTCAGGCGACGCGGTTTAGATCTTTGATTTTATGCATGTCGTCGTCTCAAAACCGGGGCCACCCCGAGCGACATGCATCAGGCGACCCGGCGCAATTCTGGACGCTGAACAACCAACACATGCCTTTGATCACGCTGCAAACCCTGCCGGATTATGCCCGCCATGTGCTGGCGGCCGCGGAAAGCGCCGCCGCCTTCTATCCCGTTACCGCCGGGGTGCGGTTGCCGGGACTGGACCTGAGTGTCCACCTCGACCATGGCACGCTGGCGGAAGCCATGAGCCATGCCTTCATACCGGCCCCGGAAAATCCGTCTGCATCTGACGGCTGCCGCATTTTCGTCGCCCACCCGGCCATCGATGGCGTCCCCGCCCCGGCTACCTGGGGCCGAGGCGATTACAACCATCATGCCTTTGCCAACCGGCTGGAAGAGGCCGGATTGCGCGGCAGCTACTATCATGACCTCGACTTCTGGCAGTTCCATGATCCGCAACGCCATGTCGGGGCGCAGCTGATGATGTCGGCCGACGCCTTTCCGCCATGGGAACAAGGGGCGCCGCTGCGCGCCTTCCTGCATTGGGAATATGCGGCGCGCGGCATGCGGCTCACCCATGCCGGCACGCTGGGCATCGATGGCAAGGGCGTCCTGCTGGCGGGCTCCGGCGGTGCCGGCAAATCGGGAACGGTCGTCGCCGGCCTGCTCAATGGGCTCGATAGCGTCGGCGACGACTATGTGCTGATCGACCGGACCGAGGGGGTGACGGCCTATCCGCTGTTTGCCACGCTCAAGCAGGATCCGGAGGGCTTCAGGCGGCTGAAGCTGGAGGGTCGGCTAAAGTCGTACCAACCGCTGAACTGGCAAGGCAAGCATGCCTTTCACATCGACGAGATCGCGCCTCGACCAACTCCTGCAAGTCTGGACATTATTGCTTTGATAGTGCCCCATATCAGGGGAGGTGCGAGAAGCTCGGTCATGCCCATATCGCGCAAGGATGCCATGATCGCCCTGGCGCCGTCAGGAATCGTGCAGATGCCGGGCGAGCGGGAAGCGGGCTTTCGCTTTTTCAGCGAGCTTACCCGCGATCTGCCATGCTACCGGCTGTCGCTGGGGACCGAGCCGCGCGAGATCGCCGGCACGATTGCGGATTTCGTCCTTCGGGGCGCTGCATGAAGTTGAGCGTCATCGTGCCGGTCTACAATCGGGAGATCTATGTCGTTTCGACGTTGCGGTCCCTGCTCAGGCAACGCGACGATGCCGATCTCGATATCATCGTTGTCGACGACGGGTCGACGGACAGCTCCGTTGAAGCCGTCCGCGCCATCATGCGGGAAGCATCGTGCATCCGCCTGTTCCAGCAGGCCAACCAGGGCGTGGCCAACGCGCGCAACACAGGGCTGAAGCAGTTGCTGCCGCAAACCGAACTGGTGTCGTTCCTGGATTCGGACGACGTCTCGCCGGCTGGACGATTCAAGGCTGGCCTACCCCTGTTCGCGGCCGACCCTGCGCTCGAGCTGACCTACTCGCTGATGACGCGCGTCGATCTCATGGACGACGAAACCCTGCAGCCGGCACGGGGCGGCGCAGGTCCCACCGTGCGCGGCGTCAGCCTTAGCGCCGGGATATTCCGCAGGGCACTCATCGACCGTACAGGTGCTTTCGACGAGGAGTTCCGGCAGGGCGAAGACGCCGACTATCTGCTGCGCATTTTCGAAACCAGCCCAAAGCACATTTTTCCCGACACCGTCGCGGTATACTACCGGCGCCACCCCGGCAATTTGACCAAGCAAAGGGATGTGGCGGTGCGCGAATATCTGCGTGTGATTCAGAAATCCTTGCGGCGGCGCAAGGCCGATCCGTCGCGGCGCCCGGTCGAGGGGCTTTTCGAGATCAAGCGCCCGGCAGAGTGGTGAAAGAATGAACAGATCACAGCCTGGAATGCGTGCGTGAAGCTGAGCGTGATCATGCCGGTCTACAACCGCGAACGCCATGTCGGCTCGGCGCTGCGCTCGCTGCTGAGGCAGCGCGACGCCGCCGATCTCGACATCATCGTTATCGATGACGGTTCGACCGACAGTTCGGCGGCGGTCGTGCGCTCGCTGATCGCGGAGGAGCCGTGCATTCGCCTTTTCCAGCAGGAGAATGCCGGGGTGACGCGGGCGCGCAACGCGGGCTTGCGGCAATTGCTGCCGCAGACCGGGCTGGTATCGTTTCTCGATTCGGACGACATTTCCCCGCCCGGCCGCTTCAAGGCGGATCTGGCCTGTTTCGACGCAGACCCCACCCTCGAGCTGACCTATTCGCGCATGACGTTGGTCGACGACATAGATGACGATACGCTGGAGCCGACAGCCGACAGCCACTCGGTGACGGTTCGCGGCATTCACCTGTCTCCCGCTATCTTCGTCCGGCGGTTGGTCGAACGCATCGGCAGCTTCGACGAGGATTTCCACCAGGCCGAGGACACCGACTATCTGCTGCGCACTTTCGAAAGCGGGCCGAAATTCACGATGCCCGACACTGTTGCGCTCTATTACCGGCGCCATCCCGGCAACATGACCAGGCAGGCCGATGTTCCTTTTCGCGAATTCATGCGCGCCGTCTACAAGTCGATGAAACGGCGCGAGGCCGACCGCTCCTTGCACCCTGTCGACGGCATCTTCGATTTCAAGGAACTTGCGAATTGGCGTTTCCTGTGATGGCCAGCTACGGCGTCGTCATTCCGGCCTTCAACGCGACCGCCACCATCGCCGAGACGCTGCGATCGGTCGCGGCCCAGACGGTCCAGCCCGACGCCATAATCGTCGTCGATGACGGCTCGACCGACGATACGGTCGCGGTGGTCAATGCGCTGGGCATGCCGGTGCGGGTGTTGCGCCAGGACAATGCCGGACCAGGCAGCGCCACCACCAGGGGCATCGCCGCGCTGGCGACGCCCTTCGTCGCCACGCTCGATGCAGACGATCTGTGGCTGCCGACCAAGATCGAAAGGCAGCTGGAGCATTTCGAGCGGTTTCCCGCGACGGCAGCAGTCTTTGCCCACTGGCGGACGTTTCGCGATGATAAGCCCGATGTGCAACAGGACGTGGCCGTGGCGGGCTGGTCGCGCACGACGATGATGATCCGCCGGGAGGTAGCCGAGGCCGTCGGTCCGATCATCGACCCGCAAGGCGGTCGCGGCGACATGGTCGACTGGATCGCCCGTGCCCGCGAGGCGGGCTTTGCGCTTGCCATGCTCGACGATGTCCTGACCTTGCGCCGCATCCGGCCCGACAGCATGTCCTATGGACGCGACCCCGTGCGCGATCGCGGTTATCTCGAAGTCGTAAGGCTGGCCATGCAAAGGCGAGCAGCGAAAAAGGCGAGCGCCGACTGATGGCCAATGCCATGCGCCGTATCGGCCGCCGCTTTCCGGACTATGGCTGGTCGTGGCCTACCGGCGGCCTCGACCAGTTGCTGAAGGCCGCATTGCTCCCCGATGAAGAGGCGGCCGGGGGCTATGCGGCGCGCTGGCTCGACGAGAACGATATCGACCATGCTGCTTTCCGCGAGCATCGGCTGCTGGCCGCGATCTCCGACAGGTTCGGCCGCAAGCTCGCTGGGCATCCGGCCTATCCACGTCTTGTCGGCCTGCAAAAGATGCTGTGGACCAAATCGCGACTGGCTGCGCGCGAGGCCGAGCCGGCGCTACAGGCCATGATCGACGCCGGCTGCGCGGTGATGCTTATCAAAGGCGCCAGCCGCATCGCCGTCAACGCGTCGGCGCAGCGCGGCCGGGTGGCGCATGACATCGACATACTGGTGCGCCCGCAGGACATGATTGCCGCCTTCGATGTGCTTAGCGAACGCGACTGGCAGATCGCCACCGGCGTCAGTCCGCAATATCTGCGCACCAGGCTGGCGTCCTTGCGTTCGATGAATTTCTTCAAGGGCAGTTTCGGCGACATCGACCTGCACCAGCTCGCTTATGACGGGTCGCAGCAAAGCGCGGAAGATGATCTGGCGATCTGGCAGCGGGCGCTGTCAGCCGACTTCAATGGCGTCCGCGTGCTTGTTCCCTCTCCGGCCGACCGCATGGCGCTTGCCATCGCCCATGGCGGCCTCGATGCCCACACCCACAGCGACTGGCTGGTCGACTGTGCGGTCGCCATCGAGAGTGGCGCAGTCGACTGGGGCGTGTTCGCCGACATCATCGCCAAGCGGGGTCTCGCCGTCGCCGCGGCGGTGGCGCTCTCCTATCTCTGCCTGGAGATCGGCATTGCGGTGCCGGAGGCCGAACTTGCAAAGACGATTGAGTTGGCCGACCGCGCCTGCCTGTCGCGCTGGTCCTCGGTGCTGCAGGCCAAGCCGCGCACCGATTTCGGCGGCCTCGTTTGGCTGTCGCGCGGCTTTGCCAAGCAGTTGCGCCTGAAACGCAAGAAGGGCCGCCTGCAGCAGCCGACGCCCGCCGTCTGGCGCGGCAGGCCGACATTGCGCAAGGCAAGAGCAACGTCGGCGCCGTTTGCACTTTCCCAGCCCCTGCCGCGTCCGGACAGGACTGGAGAGATGGTGCTGGACGTCACCGTCAGGATCGTCGTTCCACCAATCCGGCGCCGCATTGAGATGGAAATCAATGCCGGCGGCGGCCATGTCGCCCGCCTGCGTTCCATGGTGATCAGCCGCGCCGGCGGCGGACGTGTGCTGCGCTTTCGCGGCAAGGTAACGGTGGACGACACCGGCCGGCCTCTGGTGATCGAAGCACGGCCATCGCGCCAGTTCCGCAACTGGGACAATGAGGCCGAAGTCGCCGCCTATGGCGCGCTGCCGTTCCAATTGCTGTCGGCAAGGTTTTCACCCGCCTGAGAGCGGGTCGCTGTTTCCATGAAACATTGAACCACTGTGGCCCTCTCAGACGCCATAGCGCTCGGTGCGGATGATTTCCGCTGATATGCCGGCGTCGATCAGCGCCCGGGCAGCCGCCGAGACGAAGGCGTTCGACCCGCAGACGAAGGCGAGCGCCGGCGGCCGCGGCAGCCGCGTGAGCGCCTGCATGACCATTGCCGTGTCGATGCGCCTCGAATAGTCGGACGGGCGCCGTACGGCCTCGCGCGTCAGCGTCAGCACCAGCTCGAACCCGTCGCGGCGGTCACCGAGACCGATCAGCTCGTCGCGGAAGATCACCTCGTCCCAGACCCGCACCGAAAACATCAGCGCCACCGGCACCGCCGATTTGCGCAAGGTTCTATGCCGCACCATCGCCATCAGCGGCACCACGCCGGAGCCGCCGCCGACCAGAAGCAGCGGCCCGCCATCCCCATCGGACCAGACGAAATGGCCGCCGAGCGGCCCGCGCAGTTCGATCTCGTCACCGACAGCGGCGATGTCGTGGAAGAAGGGCGAGACTTCACCATCGTCGAGCTTCTCGATAGCCAGCTCGATCGTGGCGCCGCTCTCCGGCGCCGAAGCGATGGAATAGGAGCGGCGCGCCTGGTAGCCGTCAGGCGCCGTCAGCCTGACGTCGACATGCTGGCCGGCGCGATAGGCGAATGGCCGTGACAGCGCGAAGAAGAAACTGGCAACGCGTGGCGTCCGCTTTTCGATTCGGGTGATTTTCGCCGTCTGCCAGGGAGATTGCGGCGCTTCGCTCATGGATCGCCGCTATAGCGCTGCTCGCGCCACGGGTCGCCATAGATGTGATAGCCGCGCAATTCCCAGAAGCCCGGCTCGTCGCGCTCGGTGAACTGCAGTCCGTTCAGCCATTTGGCCGATTTCCAGAAATAGAGATGCGGCACCAAGAGCCGCGCCGGGCCGCCATGGTCGGCAGTGATCGGCTTGCCTTCATAAAGCAGCGCCACAATCGCCTTCCCCGCGGTGAGATCCTTGGCCGGCACGTTGGTGGTGTAGCCGTCATAGCCATGCGCCAGCAGGAAGCTGGTCGGCGCTTCGATACCGGCATCGGCAAGGATGTCGTCGACCAGCACGCCTTGCCAGGCGGTATCGAACTTGGTCCAGGCGGTAACGCAATGGATGTCGCGCGTCATCTTGGTCAAGGGCAGCGCGTTGAACTCGGCCCAGTTCCACTTCTTGATCGGGCGTGGCCCGTGCTTGAGCGTGAACGACCAGTCCTCGGTGCGCACGCGCGGCGTCGGCCCCGCCGACAGCACCGGAAAGCCCTGTTCGAGATACTGACCGGGCGGAATGCGCGCATCGGTCTCCGTCGGAGGCTTTCGACCGGAGGAAAAACCGCGAGTGACCATTTGACTGTCCGTTTTTAGCAGGCCATTGCCGGCCTGCCGTAATGTTCTCGAAGATGTCGCGGCGGGCAATAGGAATTTCGGCGGCCGTGCGGCAGGCCTGTCGGTGGTCCGGCGAGCCTGCCATGATGTCTCAACCGGCGGCGAAGGATACGGCGACGAAGATTTGCGCGTCGCCGCGATCGATCAAAAGCAGCACCGACTTCCGGCCCGATCTGCCGGCCTCGGCGATCGCCTGGTTGGCTTGCCGCGCATTCCGCACCGGCGACTGGTCGACGGCGACGATGACGTCGCCCGGCTGCAGGCCCGCATTGGCGGCTGCCGTGTCCGGATTGACGCGCTCGACCACGGCGCCACGCTGGTTCCGATCACAATGTCGTCAGCGGCCTTCGGTGCGCCTGAGATAGGTTGTGGCGATCTCGCGCATCCGGTTGCCGTCGAAGCTCGGCCCATGGCCGCCATGGCCGAGGCGGACAGGCAGGTCGAGGAGCCGCTGCATGGTACGGCGATAATCAGGCCGGGAGGAATCCGGCAGGTCGTCGATCAGCATGGAATCGTAGATGGCGTCGCCGGCAAAGAACAACCCGTCCGTCTCTTCGAACAAAGCGATCGAATCCGGCGAATGTCCGGGCAGATGCAGGACGCGGAACTGCCGGTCGCCGAGGTCGACGATGTCGCCCTCGTCCAGCGTGCGCGTCAGCGGCGCCGGCGGGATCTTGTAATCGGCCGCCGTCCAGCCCGGCGTCGGCAATTTCGAAACGGCGCCGTCGAGATTACAAAACATGTAGGCGTAGGTCACTGCCTCGTTCATGGTCTCGAAATGCTCGGCACTGTGCCGCGGCCCGGCGCGCAGCGGAAACTCGTGCAGCGAGCCGACATGGTCGAGATGGATGTGGGTGGCGACAACAATGAGCGGCTTGCCCTCGGGCGTGTCGATCTCAGGCGCCAGCGGGCAGATGCCCATGCCGGTGTCGACCAGCAGGTCGGCGTCGCGTCCGCTGAAATGCCAGATGTTGGCGCGCACGAAATCATGCACGAACGGCTCGGTCAGCATCGTCGTGCGGTCGTCGATGATCGTCTTGCCGAACCAGTCGCCGACAACGCGCTCGCCACCAAAACGGACGCCGCCAAAACGGCCGCCCATCAGACGAAGGGCTTTCCCACCTTGTATTTTTCCGGCACCAGCCGCTTCAGGTAAGCCATGCCCGCTTCCGAAAGCTGGTTGACATCGGGCTTCATGAAATCGTCGGGCATATGGCGCGTCTTGCCGGCGACGTTCTTCAGCGGCACCTTCTTCAGCACGGTTTTCGTGCCGTCATATTGCAGCGCCACCGAGCCACCGCCTTCGCCGGCAACGGCAACCGCGAAGGCGCCGGCGTCGAAAGCCTCCTGCGCGTCGACGGCACTGATCGCGCCGACATAGCCGCGCGGCATGTAGCCAAGCGCATCGACGCGGGCGCGCTTGCCCGGCAGGCCTTCGGCGAGCGCACGTTCCAGAGCTGACGGCAGGTCGCTGCCCGACAGTTTGACGTTGCCATGCGCGTCGCGCTCGAGCTTGTCCGGCGGCACCAGGCTTTCGACCAGCGCCTTGCCGTCGGCGGTGCTGACACCTTCGGAGACGGCGACGATGCAGCGCTTGTGGCGGTCGAGCGTGGAGCGCACGTCGTCGATGAAACCGGCGGCGGAGAATGGCCGTTCCGGCACGTAGACCAGATGCGGGCCGCTGTCGGGATCGAGCTGCCAGGCTGCAGCCGCCGCGGTGAGGAAGCCGGCATGCCGGCCCATGACGATGCCGACATAGATGCCGGGCAATGCGCGGAAATCGAGATCGACGGACAGGAAGGCGCCGGCGACGAATTCGGCCGCCGAGATGAAGCCCGGCGTGTGGTCGTTTTCCTCGAGGTCGTTGTCGATGGTTTTTGGCGCATGGACGAAAGCGATGCTGCCGCCGGCTGCGTCGGTCAGGATCTGCTGCGTGCCCGACGTGTCGTTGCCACCGATGTAGATGAAAGCGTCGGCGCCGGCCTTCTTCAACCCGTTGAGGATGACTTCGCAATAGGCAGCGTCGGGCTTGTCGCGTGTCGAGCCGAGCGCGGCACTCGGCGTGCCGGCGATCAGCCGCAGCCGGTCCTCTGGGATGGCGGAGAGGTCGACATAGTTGCCGTCACGAATGCCGCGCACGCCGTGGAGCGAGCCCAGCACCTTGGCGCCGGGATGGCGCTTGCGGACTTCCAGCGTGGCCCCGACAACCGTCTGGTTGATGACGGCGGTCGGGCCGCCGCCCTGTGCGATGACAAACGTTCCAGCCATGCTCGATCTCTCCCGGCGCTGTGGTTTTCAAGGCACCTTGGCCTAGCTTGCCGCATCGCGCAACGGGAGTTTCCACCGGCGCCAAACCGCCGCACAGGATCAGACGACGACGACCGGGTTCTTCTTGGAAACGCGACTGTAGAGGTCGATGATATCCTGGTTGATCAGGCGCACGCAGCCCGACGACATCGCCTGGCCGATGCTCGCCCATTCCGGCGAACCGTGTATGCGGTAGCCGGTGTCCTTGCCGTCCTGGTAGATGTAAAGAGCGCGTGCGCCGAGCGGGTTGGTGAGGCCACCGGGCTGGCCGTTTTGCCACTTCACCAGTTCCGGCTTGCGCTGGATCATCTCCGGCGGCGGCGTCCAGGTCGGCCATTCCTTGCCGTACTGGATGTTGGCGCGGCCGGACCAGCGGAAGCCGTCCTTGCCGATGCCGACGCCGTAGCGAATGGCGTCGCCGCCCTCCTGCACCAGATAGAGCTTTCGCTCCTGCAGATGGACGACAATGGTGCCGGGCGCCTCGCCGGTCTCGTTGACGACGATCTGGCGGCGGAACTCCGGCTTGACCTTCTGATAGGGCACCGCCGGCACTTCGAAGCCGCCATCGTTGAGCGAAGCGTACATGACATCGGGGCCGGTGACGTTCTTGTCGACGCTGATCGCCGGACGGATCGGCCGCACCGAGCCGGTGACCGTGTCATCCAGCTGGAATTGCGGCAGCTCGAGCGTCGAAGTGCTGCAGCCGGCCATGCCGAGCAGCGTCATGGCGCCGGCCCCTGACAGGACGAAGCGGCGGGAATAGAGATGTTCGGTCTCGTTTGCGTCGCCATTTGCTGGCGGCGTCACATTCTGCGGCAACTCACGCATGCACCCAAACCCTACGCTGTCGGCGGGAAACACGGTCCGGCCGGATAGCAGGCAGTTTCGCCAAACATGGTTGAAAAAGGGTGAAGGCCCCAACGACCGGTCTTAAGCCTGTGCCGCCAATAGCGCAGCGGTCGAGCGGAATAGTCCGCCGCGCATTTTTGGGAGAGGGCTCTTTACATTCCCCCGCACACGAGGATTTATCCTTTTCTTTGCGCTCAAGGAGACAAAGATGTCGTTCGAAAACTGGGCCGCCTTCGCCGCCGCCTCCACCGTCCTGCTCATCATTCCCGGCCCGACCATTCTTCTGGTCGTGTCCTATGCGCTGGGCCAGGGCTGGCGCACCGCCTTGCCGATGGCCGTCGGCGTGGCGCTGGGCGACTTCACCGCCATGACCCTGTCGATGCTGGGCATCGGCGCGCTGCTGGCCGCGTCGGCGACCGTGTTCACCATTCTGAAGCTGATCGGCGCCTGCTATCTGGTCTATCTCGGGGTAAAACTGTTTCGCGCCGGCGGCGCGCTCAAAGCTGAACCGCGCACAGATGCCGTCTCGGCCGCCAAGATGATGGCGCACGCCTGGCTGGTCACCGCACTCAACCCGAAGAGCATCACCTTCTTCGTCGCCTTCCTGCCGCAGTTCCTCAATCGGGAAGCCGATTTCTGGACACAGATGCTGATCTTCGAAGCGACCTTCCTGGCGCTCGCCTTCGCCAATGCCTTCGGCTACGCGCTGATTGCGGCGCGCGCCCGCAACGTCGTACGCAACCCCAAGGCGATCCGCATCTTCAACCGCACCGGCGGCACGCTGCTGGTCGGCGCCGGGATCGCCACGGTGGCGATGCGCTCGGGCAAATAGGAACTGCGGAGCATCAGGGCCGATATGGCAGTAAGAGATCCATTCGGCCTAATGTTTTCGGGCGCGACCGAGGCCGGGTTTTCACCCTACAGCCAGGCCGTTCATGAATTGCAATGCTTCGTCGGCGACCCGGTCGGCTCCGTTGACCGCGCCATATCGGCGGATCCCGGTTTCGTCATGGCGCATGTCTTCAAGGGGTATCTGTTCGGCCTCGCCACCGAACGCGAGGCAATGGCGGTCGCCCAGGCATGCCATGCTGCGGCACTGCCGCTTGCCGCGACGTCGCGCGAACAGGCGCATGTCGCGGCCCTTGGCCATCTTGCCGAGGGACGCTGGCATGACGCCGCGCGCCTGCTCGAAGATATCGCCATCGACAACCCGCTCGACGCGGTGGCGTTGCAGGTCGGCCACCAGATCGACTTCTTCACCGGCAATGCCCGCATGCTGCGCGACCGTATCAGCCGCGCGCTGCCGTCCTGGCAGAGCGGCATGCCAGGTTACCACGCCATTCTCGGTATGCAGGCCTTCGGTCTCGAGGAGATGGGCGACTATATCAGAGCCGAAAGTTTAGGCCGACAGGCGATCGAGATCGAGCCGCGAGACGGCTGGGCGCAGCATGCGGTCGCCCATGTCATGGAGATGCAGAGCCGGCAACGCGACGGCATCGCCTGGATGCGCGCCAACCCCGAGGCGTGGACCAAAGAAAGCTTCCTGCAGGTGCATAATTGGTGGCATCTGGCGCTGTTCCACTACGATCTCGGCGAGATCGACGAGGTGCTCAAGCTCTATGACGGGCCGATCTATGGCGAGCGTTCGACGCTGGCGCTGAACATGGTCGACGCCTCTGCGATCCTGTGGCGGCTTTATCTCGGCGGTGTCGATGTCGGCGACCGCTGGGCAGCGCTCGCTGCCAACTGGGCGCCCAAGGCTGGAGCCGGCAATTACGCCTTCAACGATGCGCATGCGATGATGGCATTCGTCGGCGCCGGTCTCGAAGCGCCGGTCAAGATCTTGCTCGAAGCCCAGCACGAGGCGATGCGCGGCAGCGACGACAACGCCGCCTTCACCCGGGATGTCGGCCAGCCACTGACGGAAGGCATCAAGGCATTCGGCGAGGGCAATTACAGCGAAGCGGTGCGCCTGATTCGACCGATCCGCGCCATTGCCCATCGCTTTGGCGGCAGCCACGCCCAGCGCGATGTGATTGATCTCTCGTTGATCGAGGCGGCGTTGCGCGCCGGCGACACAGCGCTTGCCCGGGCGTTGACGGCCGAGCGCGCACTGGCCCGGCCGGACAGTCCGCTGTCGGCGCTGCTTTCGCAACGGGCCGCCAATTTGTCAGAGAATTGACCCGCGGCGGATCTTGTTTTAAAAACTGGCAAGCCAGATTTTTTCGAGACCCGAAAAAATTAATGGCAATGGGAGGAATGCATGTATCTCGGCCTCGATCTCGGCACGTCGGGCGTCAAGGCGCTGTTGATCGATGCCGGGCAGAAGATCATCGGCTCCGGCCATGCTTCGCTTGACGTATCGCGGCCGCATCCCGGCTGGTCCGAACAAAACCCCACGGACTGGATCCGCGCCTGCGAGACGGCCATTGCCGAGCTGAAAGCCTCGCACCCGAAAGAGCTTGCCGCGGTCAAGGGCATCGGCCTTTCCGGCCATATGCATGGCGCCACCTTGCTCGATGCCGGCGACCAGGTGCTGCGCCCCTGCATTCTGTGGAATGATACGCGCAGCCACGCTGAGGCCGCGGCGCTCGATGCCGACCCGCGCTTTCGCCAACTCACCGGGAATATCGTCTTCCCCGGCTTCACGGCGCCGAAACTCGCCTGGGTGAAGAACAATGAGCCCTCGGTCTTCGCCAAAGTGGCGAAGGTGCTTTTGCCGAAGGATTTCCTGCGGCTGTGGCTGACCGGCGAGCATATCTCAGAAATGTCCGACTCGGCCGGCACCTCCTGGCTCGATGTCGGCAAACGGCGCTGGTCCCCCGAGTTGCTTGCGGCGACATCGCTCGACGAAAGGCAGATGCCGTCGCTGGTCGAAGGCACGGAGAAGGCCGGCGCCTTGCGCGCCGAACTGGCCGCCAGCTGGGGCATAGCATCGGGCACCCCGGTTGCCGGCGGCGCCGGCGACAATGCTGCTTCGGCCTGCGGCATGGGCACGGTCGGCGCCGGCCACGCTTTTGTGTCGCTGGGCACATCTGGCGTGCTGTTTGCCGCCAACGCGTCCTATCTGCCCAATCCGGCCAGCGCGGTGCACACCTTCTGCCATGCCCTGCCCAACACCTGGCACCAGATGGGGGTCATCCTGTCTGCGACCGATTCGCTGAACTGGCTGTCGGAGATTTCAGGCAAGAAGGCCGGCGAATTGACCGCCGAACTTGGCGAGACGCTGAAAGCGCCGAGCGGTGTGTCGTTCCTGCCCTACCTCTCGGGCGAGCGTACGCCACACAATGATTCCGTCATTCGTGGGTCCTTCACCGGACTGGCGCATGAATCCGGCCGCGCAGTGCTGACGCAGGCCGTGCTAGAAGGCGTCGCCTTCGCCTTCCGCGACAGTCTCGAAGCCTTGAAGACGGCGGGCACGATCTTGACGCGGGTGACGGCGATCGGCGGCGGCTCGCGCTCGCGCTACTGGCTGAAGGCGATCGCTACGGCGCTGCAGGTGCCGGTGGACATTCCGGCCGACGGCGATTTCGGTGCTGCCTTTGGCGCGGCGAGGCTTGGTCTGATCGCGGCGACAGGGGCTGATCCGCGGGCGGTGTGCACGGCGCCGAGGACGGATGCGACGATCGAGCCGGATGCTGCGCTTGGCGGGGCGTATGCCGATGCGTACCAGCGCTACCGGGCGCTATACCCGGCGATCAAAGGCGCCATGGCGTGAGTGAGCGCGAGGCACCCCCCTCTGCCCTGCCGGGCATCTCCCCCGCAAGGGGGGAGATCGGCAGCGTCGGCGGGTATGCCAGTCTTGTAAGGTGGGTGATTAGCGAAGGCGTGGATGCCAGCCAATCTCCCCCCTTGCGGGGGAGATGCCCGGCAGGGCAGAGGGGGGTGTCTCGCGCCACCCTTAATCGATCACTGCGCCGGCACCTTGTCGAGAAACCCGGTGACGCTCTTCAGGCGCCCATTTTCGATAACACCGATATCGGTGCCTTCGATAACCGACGGCACGCCTTCCGGCCCAAGATTCCACGAGAAGCGGATGCGGTCGCCAAACCCGTCCGGCTGGCCCCTCAGCGAGAACCGGAAGCCGGCGAAGCGCTGCTGTACGCCGTCGATCAGCCCAGCAACGCCGGCGTGGCCGTCGCCCTGCATGAGCGGATCGCGGTAGCTGACGTCTTCGGTGAAGGTGGCCTTGAGCAGTTCGGCACGGCGATCCGCATCGGCCTCGTTCCAGGCGGTGATGTAGTTCTGGGCGATCGTGTTGAGATCGGTCATGGTCTGTCTCCTTCGTTGAGTGGCTTTGACACGAGGCTTTTCACCCCAAGCGAGAGCGAAACCAATTACGCCTGAGGTAATCAGGGTGAACTATTCGAGAGAGGACAGAAATCATGAGCAGCGGATTTTTCGGCGACATCAAAGCGATCAAGTATGAGGGGCCGGATTCGACCAATCCGCTGGCCTACCGCTTCTACAATCCCGACGAGGTGGTGGCCGGCAAACGGCTGCAAGACCATCTGCGCTTCGCCGTCGCCTACTGGCATTCTTTCGCCTGGCCGGGCGGCGATCCCTTTGGCGGCCAGACCTTCGACCGGCCCTGGTTTCCCAAGGCTGGCGGCGTCGACACGATGGAACTGGCCAGGCTGAAAGCCGACGTCGCCTTCGAGATGTTCTCGCTGCTCGGCGCGCCCTATTTCTGCTTCCACGACGCCGACGTGCGGCCGGAAGGCAAGGATTTCTCCGAAAGTGCCGCGCGGCTCGACGAGATCGCCGACTATTTTGCCGCCAAGATGAAGAAGACCGGCGTCAAACTGCTCTGGGGCACGGCCAACCTGTTCTCCAACCGCCGCTTCATGTCGGGCGCCGCCACCAATCCCGATCCGGATGTCTTCGCCTATGCGGCGGCGACGGTGAAAAGCTGCATCGACGTCACGAAGCGGCTGAAGGGCGAGAATTATGTACTGTGGGGCGGGCGCGAGGGCTATGAAACGCTGCTCAACACCGATCTTGCCCGCGAGCAGGAGCAGGCTGGGCGCTTCCTCAGTCTCGTCGTCGACTACAAGCACAAGATTGGCTTCAAAGGCACGATCCTGATCGAGCCGAAGCCGCAGGAGCCGACCAAGCATCAGTACGACTACGACGTTGCCACGGTCTACGGCTTCCTCAAGCGCTTCGGGCTGGAGAAGGAAGTGAAGCTGAACATCGAGCAGGGCCACGCGATTCTTGCCGGCCATTCCTTCGAGCACGAGCTGGCGCTGGCCAATGCGCTCGGCGTCTTCGGCTCGATCGACATGAACCGCAACGACTACCAGTCGGGCTGGGACACCGACCAGTTCCCCAACAATGTGCCCGAGATGGCGCTGGCCTATTACCAGGTGTTGCAGGCCGGCGGCTTCAAGACCGGCGGCACCAATTTCGACGCCAAGCTGCGCCGCCAGTCGCTCGACCCGCAGGACCTGCTGATCGGCCATATCGGCGGCATGGATTCCTGCGCACGAGGCCTCAAGGCAGCCGCCAAGATGGTCGAGGACAAGGCGCTGTCGGGTCCGCTGGCCGAGCGCTATGCCGGTTGGAACACGGCCGAGGGGAAGGCGATGCTGTCGGGCAAGCGCTCGCTGGAAGACATCGCCGAGCGCGTGGTGAAGAAGAAGATCGAGCCGCAGCCACGCTCCGGCCGCCAGGAGTTGCTGGAAAACATCGTCAACCGCTACGTCTGAGGGCGGAAAGCCGATTCGTTGTGCTCAAGGGTGGCTGGATAACATTCCGGCCGCCCCGGAATGGGGTTTGCGCAAGACCTTATCCGACGACAAGGGTTTGCCCTTTGGCGCCCCTCAATGACCTCGCTCTTGCCTTCAAACTGCCGTCACGTATCTCGTATAAGGATGCGGTTGTGGCGGGTGAAAAGGAAGGAGGCGAACCGATATGCAGCACGAACGCGAAATCGACGCCCTGCTCTCATCCGGCGAGACCGGATCGATCATCGACCGGCTGATGGCGCTGCCGCGGCCGACCGACAGCGTGAAAAACGAATGGGATCGGGCTGTCAGCAGCCGATTTGAACTCCGTCTGGCGAGGCAGATCCGCTCGCAGATGGACGCCGGCGGCGAACGACAGAACGCAGCCTGATCTCCCTTTGTCTGTGCATGTCGTTATCCCAAAACCGCGACACACTTTTGGGCGACATGCATCAACCTCGGCGCAGCCTGACCGGGGCTTCGCCGAACGCTCTTGAAAACGCTCTGGAAAATGCCGCGGCGGACGAGAACCCCGTCCGCCCGGCAATATCCGCCATGGCGATCCGCGTGTCGACCACCAGCCGCCGCGCCGCGCCCAGCCGCAGCCTGAGATAATATGCGCCCGGCGTCTCGCCGATCGACTTGCGAAAAATGCTCTCCAATGTCCGCGCCGTCACCCCGGCGCGTTTTGCCACCGCGTCGATGGTCAGCGGCTGGTCGACATGCGATTCCATCAGCCGGATAGCCTGCGCCAGACGCGGGTCGTAGCCGTCGAGCCGGCCGAGCGAGACCAGCGGCTGCGCGTCGGTCGCGGCGCGCGCCTGGTCGTAGATGAAGACGCTGGCGACATCGAGCGCGACGGCCATGCCGAGCCGGGTGCGGATCAGATGCAGCATCAGGTCGAAGGTCGGCGACGCCCCGCCCGAGGTGAACACCGGTCCGTCGATGACGTAGCGGTCCGGACGCACGTCGACGCCGGGAAAGGCGGAGGAAAAATCCTCCATGTCTTCCCAATGGGTGGTGGCGCTGCGGCCTTCGAGGAGGCCGGCGCGCGCCACCAGCCATGTGCCGGCCTCGACGCCCCCGCAGGCGCGAGCCGCGCGGGCCGCTCGCCGTAATCCGGAAAGCAGAGCCGATGTCGCGTAATTCTGGGTGCCGAAGCCGGCGACGACGACAAGCACGTCGGTCGGCTCGGCCGCATCGAAGCGGCCCCTGACCGCCACCGGCAGGCCACATGTGGTGACCGGCGCCTCTCCGGTGACCGAGACCAGTTTGAAATCGAACAGCGTCTCGCCGGAGATGCGGTTGGCGGCGCGCAGCGGGTCGACGGCCGACGCCACGCACATGATTGACGAGCCTGAAAACACCAGCAGCATCACCTTGAGCGGCGATCGCTCAGCGCGAAAGATGGTCGGTTTTTCGCTTTTGATCACGAGAGCTTCGTAAATTGCAAAACAGTTTCCGGCAAGTCGGTCATTGTTAGGGTCTGTTTCTATGGGAGGAGATGTCCATGCCGCTCGCGATGAACCGTGAGGTTTTCATTACCTGTGCCGTGACCGGGTCCGGCGGCTCGCAGGACCGCTCTCCGCATGTGCCACGCTCGCCCAAGCAGATCGCCGATTCGGCGATCGATGCGGCCAAGGCCGGTGCCGCCATCGTCCACTGCCATGTCCGCGACCCCGAGACCGGCAAGCCGCGCCGCGATATCCATCTCTACCGCGAAGTGACGGACCGCATCCGCGCGGCAGAAGTCGACGTGATCCTGAACCTGACCGCCGGTATGGGCGGCGACATGGTGTTCGGCTCACCGGAAGCGCCGCTGCCGCTCAATGAAAAAGGCACCGACATGGGCGGCGCCACCAACCGCATGGAACATGTGCGCCAGTGCCTGCCGGAAATCTGCACGCTGGATTGCGGCACCATGAACTTCGCCGAGGCCGATTATGTCATGACCAACACGCCCGGCATGCTGCGCGCCATGGGCGGCATGATGACGGCGCTCGGCGTCAAGCCGGAGATCGAAGCTTTTGATACCGGCCACCTCTGGTTCGCCAAGCAGCTGGTCGAAGAAAAGGTCTTGAATCCCGACGCGCTGGTGCAGCTCTGCATGGGTGTGCCGTGGGGGGCGCCGGACGACCTCAACACCTTCATGGCCATGGTTAACAACGTGCCGTCGACCTGGAACTGGTCGGCCTTCGCCATCGGCCGCAACCAGATGGCCTATGCAGCCGCTGCAGTGCTCGCCGGCGGCAATGTCCGCGTCGGTCTCGAAGACAATCTCTGGCTCGACAAGGGCGTGCTGGCCACCAATGCGCAGCTGGTCGAGCGCGCCGCCAGCATCGTCACCAATCTCGGCGCCAGGATTTTGGGGCCGGAGGAAGTGCGCAGGAAGCTCAACCTCACCAAGCGGGCGCCGATCGCAGCGGCTGCTTAAGACGGGAGCGGATCATGGCTACCGTCAAATTCACTGCGATGAAGGATGGCGACAGGCAAGACTATGAGTTCCTGACCGCCCATGAGATCGACTATGCCGCCAAGACCGGCGAGCGGCTGCTCGACGCTTTGGTGCAGCTCGACGAAGGCCTGTCCGGCTACAAGATCACCCGGCTCGGCCATTCGCTGCAGGCGGCGACTCGTGCCTGGCGCGACGGCGCCGACACCGACTGGATCACCTGCGCGCTGCTGCACGACATCGGCGACATCTACGCTCCCTACAATCACGACGAGTACGCCGCTTCGATCCTGAAACCTTTCGTGCGCGAGCAATGCACCTGGGTGGTGGAAAAGCATGGCGACTTCCAGCGGCTCTATTACGCGCATCATCTCGGCGGCAACCGCCACGCTCGCGACCGCTTCGCCGGCCATGCCTATTTCGACGATTGCGACCAGTTTTGCGAACGCTGGGACCAGTCGAGCTTCGACCCGGACTACGACACGCTGCCGATCGAATTCTTCTGGCCCTTCGTGCTCGAAGTCTTCACCCGCAAGGCCTACGACCCCTTCGTGATCCGCTCCGGCGAGCGCGTGCCTCTCATCGACCCCGAAACCGCCAAGACAAGAACCGGAGCCTGACCATGAGCATCATCAACAAGGCAGCCGCCATTGGCGGCGGTGTCATTGGCGCCGGCTGGGTGGCGCGGCTGCTGCTCAACGGCATCGACGTGTCGATCTTCGATCCCGATCCGGAGGCATCGCGCAAGGTCTCGGAAGTGATGAAGGGCGCGCGCCGCGCCTACAAGCAGATGGTTCCAGGCGGCCTGCCCAGGGAAGGCAGACTGACCTTTGCCAAGACCATCGCCGAGGCGGTGGCCGACGCCGATTTCATCCAGGAGAGCGTGCCGGAGCGGCTCGACCTCAAACACCGCGTGCTGGCCGAGATCGACCTTTATGCGCCGGCGAACGCCATAGTCGGCTCGTCTACCTCCGGCATCAAGCCGACCGACATGCAGGTCGCGATGAAGAAGCATCCGGAGCGTCTGGTTGTCGGACATCCCTTCAACCCGGTCTACCTGCTGCCGCTGGTCGAGATCGTCGGCGGCGAGCAGACGTTCCCCGAAGCGATCGAGGTTGCCAAGGAAATCTATGCCTCGATCGGCATGAAGCCGGTGGTGATCCGCAAGGAAATCGAGGCCTTTGTCGGCGACCGCCTGCTCGAAGCGGCCTGGCGCGAGGCGCTGTGGCTGATCAAGGACGGTATCTGCACGGTCGAGGAACTCGACGACATCATGCGCTATGGCTTCGGCCTGCGCTGGGCGCAGATGGGCATGTTCCAGGTCTATCGCGTCGCCGGCGGCGAGGCAGGCATGCGCCACTTCATGGCGCAGTTCGGGCCGTGCCTGAAATGGCCGTGGACCAAGCTTATGGATGTGCCGGAGTTCAACGACGAGCTGGTCGATCTTATCGCCTCCCAGTCGGACGACCAGGCGCACGGCCTGTCGATCCGCGAGCTGGAAAAGATCCGCGACGACAATCTGGTCGCGATCATGGATGCTCTGTCGAAACAGAACAAAGGCAAGGGCTGGGGCGCCGGTGCCTTGCACAAGGACTATACCAGGCAGCTGGCCAAGCTGGCAGCGAAGAAGCCGGCCGCATCCAGGGCCGCCGAAAAGGCCAAGGCATCCAAGCCGGTGAAGAAGGCGGAAAAGCCGAAGAAAAAGAAGAAGGGCTGAGGACCATGGATTTCGGTCTCTCGGAGGAACAGAAGCTCATCGTCGAGACGACGCGCGCGTTCGTCGAGAATGAGCTTTACCCGCATGAACGCGAGGTCGAGCGCACCGGCGTGCTGCGCCGCGAGTTGATCGAGGAGATCAAGGTCAAGGCAATCGAAGCTGGGCTCTATGCGGCCAACATGCCGGCCGATGTCGGTGGCGCCGGCCTCGATACGGTGACTTGGCTGCTCTACGAGAAGGAACTCGGCCGCGCCAACTATGCGCTGCACTGGACCTGCGTCGCGCGCCCCTCCAACATCCTGCTCGCCGGCACGCCCGAGCAGCGCGAAAAGTACCTGTTCCCGTGCATCCGCGGCGAGAAGTGGGACTGCCTGGCGATGACCGAGCCCGGCGCCGGCTCCGACCTGCGAGGCATGAAGGCGACCGCGGTGCAGGACGGCCACGACTGGGTCCTTAACGGCACCAAGCATTTCATCTCCCATGCCGATCTTGCCGATTTCGCGATTTGTTTCATGGCTTCGGGCGAGGAAGAAACGCCGCGCGGCAAGCGCAAGAAGATCACCGCCTTCTTCGTCGACAAGGGCACCAAGGGGTTCACCGTGCGCGACGGCTACCGCAACGTCTCGCATCGCGGCTACACCAACGCCATCCTCGAATTCGACGATTGCCGCCTGCCGGCAAGCCAGGTGCTGGGTGAGGTCCACAAGGGCTTCGACGTCGCCAATTCCTGGCTCGGCGCCACGCGCCTGCAGGTCGGCGCCACCTGTCTCGGCCGCGCCGAGCGGGCGCTCGGTCATGCCATCGAATATTCCGCGCAGCGCCAGCAGTTCGGCCAGCAGATCGGCAAGTTCCAGGGCGTGTCGTTCAAACTCGCCGACATGGCGACCGAATTGAAGGCGGCGGACCTGATGGTGTTCGAAGCCGGCTGGAAGTACGATCAGGGCACCGTCACCGATCAGGACATGGCCATGGCGAAGCTGAAGGCTACCGAAATGCTCGCCTTCGTTGCCGACGAAGCCATCCAGATCCATGGTGGCATGGGGCTGATGGACGACCTGCCGTTGGAACGCATCTGGCGCGACGCCCGCGTCGAGCGCATCTGGGAAGGGACGTCGGAAATCCAGCGCCACATCATTTCGCGGGCGCTGCTGCGCCCGTTCGGGGCTTAAAAAGAAGAGACGGGGAATATGCACAAGCTTGAACGTCTCCTGCGCCCAAAATCCATCGCCGTGTTCGGCGGGGCGCAGGCCGCTGCCGTCGTCGAGCAATCGATCAAGATGGGCTTTGTCGGCGAAATCTGGCCGGTGCATCCGAACAAGGACGAGGTCGCCGGCCGCAAGGCCTATCGCTCGGTCGCCGAATTGCCCGGGGCGCCCGACGCCGCCTTTGTCGGCGTCAACCGGCATCTCACCATCGAGGTGATCAAGGCGCTGGCTGAGCGCGGCGCCGGCGGCGCCGTCTGTTTTGCCGCGGGCTTTCTTGAGACCGAGGCCTATGACGATGACGGCGAGCGGCTGCAGGCCGAACTGGTGGCTGTCGCGGGCCAGATGCCGATCATCGGCCCGAACTGTTATGGCCTGATCAACTATGCCGATGGCGCGCTGCTATGGCCCGACCAGCATGGCGGCATCAGGCTGCCCGAAGGCGCCAAGGGCGTCGCCATCATCACCCAGTCCTCCAACATCGCCATCAACATGACGATGCAGAAGCGCGGCCTGCCGATCGCCTTTCTGATGACCGCCGGCAACCAGGCGCAGACCGGCCTGTCGGAAATGGCGCTCGGCCTGATCGAGGATGAGCGCGTCACCTCGCTCGGCCTGCACATCGAAGCCTTCGATTCGGTAGCCGGCTTCGAGAAGCTGGCGGCGCGCGCGCGCGAATTGAAGAAGCCGATCATCGCCATGAAGGTCGGTCGCTCCGAACAGGCGCGGCAGGCGACGGTCTCGCACACGGCATCGCTGGCCGGTTCGGACGCTGCCTCGGGCGCCTTCCTGCGGCGGCTCGGCATTGCGCGCGTCGATTCTATCCCCGCCTTCATCGAGGCGTTGAAGCTTCTACATGTCACCGGGCCGCTGCCCGGCTACCGCCTGTCCTCGATGAGCTGCTCCGGCGGCGAAGCCTCCGTCATGGCCGACAGCGCCGAAGGGCGCTGGGTCAATTTCCCGGAGCTCACCAGCAAGCACCGCGCCCATGTCAAATCGACGCTCGGGCCGCTGGTCGCCGTCGCCAACCCGTTGGACTATCACACCTTCATCTGGAACAACGAGCCGGCGATGACCGCCACCTTCACCGCCATGGTGTCGGGTGGTTTCGACCTCAACATGCTGGTGCTCGACTTTCCACGCCCCGACCGCTGCTCGGTCACCGACTGGTGGGCGACGCTGCGCGCCTTCGAATCGGCGCTGAAGACCAACAAGGCGCATGGCGCGATTGTCTCGTCGCTGCCGGAGAACCTGCCGGAGGAATACACCGCCGAACTGATGGCGCGCGGCATGGTGCCGCTGTTCGGCATCTCCGAGGCCATGGATGCCGCAGGTGCGGCAGCCTTCATCGGCTGGGCCTGGGCCGAGCCGCAGGCGCAGCCTATCGACACGTCGGCTGCAGGTGCTGCCGGCGGCGATCATGTCACCCCTGACGAGGCCGAAGCCAAGGCGCGGCTGATCAAGGCCGGCTTGCCGGTGCCGAAGGCAGAACGTGCCGCTAACGCCGTAGAGGCGGTGATTTCGTCGATGGCGCTCGGCTTCCCGGTGGCGCTGAAGGCGCTCGGCGTCACCCATAAGTCGGAAGTCGGCGCGGTGCGGCTCAATCTGAAAGACGCCGAATCGGTCAGCACGGCCGCGCATGATCTGCTGCCGCTCGGCACCGGCCTCTATGTCGAGCGCATGGTGCGCGACGGCGTTGCCGAGTTGATCGTCGGCTTCACCCGCGATCCGATGTTCGGCGCGGTCATGACGCTGGGCACCGGAGGCGTGCTGGTCGAGCTGTTGCGCGACAGCGTCACGCTGATGCTGCCGGCAACGCGCGACGACATCGAGGCCGCCCTGCGTGGCCTCAAACTGTTTCCGCTGCTCGACGGCTATCGTGGCCGGCCCAAGGCCGATATCGGCGCTGCCATCGACGCCATCGCGGGCATTGCCGGCTTCGTGCAGACGAATGCCGGAGAGATCGAGGAACTCGACATCAATCCGCTGATCGTCTGCGCCGAGGGCAAGGGCGCCTGGATCGCCGACTCGCTGCTGGTGCTGGGAGAGAAGAAGAATGTCTGACGTCATTTCCACCCGCCGCGAGGGCACCATTCTCGAGGTCACGCTCGACCGGCCCAAGGCCAACGCCATCGACCTCAAGACCTCGCGGCTGATGGGCGAGACCTTCAAGGCGTTCCGCGACGATCCCAGATTGCGCGTCGCCATCGTCAAGACCGCCGGCGACAAGTTCTTCTGCGCCGGCTGGGATTTGAAGGCAGCCGCCGGTGGCGACGCGGTCGACGGCGACTATGGCGTCGGCGGTTTTGCCGGCCTGCAGGAGCTGCGCGACATGAACAAGCCGATCATTGCCTGCGTCAACGGCATGGCGGTGGGCGGCGGCTTCGAGCTGGCGCTGTCCTGCGACCTCATTTTCGCCTCCGACCATTCCTCCTTCGCCCTGCCCGAAATCCGCGCCGGCACGCTGGCTGATGCCGCGACGATCAAGCTGCCCAAGCGCATTCCCTACCATGTCGCCATGGACCTTCTGCTCACCGGCCGCTGGATGGATGTGGCGGAAGCGCATCGCTGGGGCCTGGTCAACGAAGTGCTGCCCAAGGACAAGCTCGAGGAGCGCGTCTGGGAGATCGCAAGGCTGCTCGCCAGCGGCCCGCCGCTGGTGTTCGCCGCGATCAAGGAGACGGCGCGGGTGGCGGAGGCGCTGACCTTCCAGGACGCGATGAACCGCGTGACGCGCCGGCAATTGGCGACGGTCGATGCGCTGTATGGCTCGGAGGACAATATGGAAGGGTTTCGTGCGTTCGCAGAAAAGCGCGACCCGGTGTGGAAGGGGAAGTAGCCTCTTTACCCTCCTCTCGATGGGGAGGGTCGGACCGAAGGTCCGGGGTGGGGTGATGCGCCACCACTCCCCACCCGCCGCTTCGCGGCGACCTCCCCCATCAAGGGGGAGGTAAAGGAGCTGCATGACCGACTACAAAACCCTCATCGATGCCGAGACCTGGGCCTTCATCGAGCGGACCAATTCCTATTACCCGCCCGATACGATCGACTACACCATCGCCCAGCAGCGTGCGATTTATGACCGGATGTGCCGCGAGTTCTTTGCCGGCTATCCCAATGGTGTGACGGCGGAAACGACTTTCATTGCCGCCCACGACATCCCGATCCGCATCTATCGCTCTGCCTCACCCAACCGGGACGCGATGGTGCTTTACATCCATGGCGGCGGCTTCATCCTCGGTGGGCTGGACAGCCATGACGATGTCTGCGCCGAGCTGTGCGCCCGGACCGGCTTCGAAGTGGTCTCCATCGGCTACCGGCTGGCGCCAGAGCATCTGCACCCTGCCGCCTTCGACGATGCGCTGCATGCCTTCGAATGGGCGGCCTCGAACTACGACTGCCCTATTTTGCTCTGCGGCGACAGCGCCGGCGGCAATCTCTGCGCGGCTGTCGCCCACGCAACGCGCAGCCATGCCAAAAAGCCGATCGGCCAGGTGCTGATCTATCCCGGCCTCGGCGGCGACCGTTCGCAAGGCTCCTATTTGACGCATGCGGAAGCGCCGATGCTGACGGTGCGCGATCTCGACTTCTACAGGGATATCCGCACCGGCGGCGTCGATGGGACCGGCGACATCACTTTGTATCCAATGGCCGACGCAGATTTTACCGGCCTGCCACCGACAGTGCTGATCACCGCTGAGTGTGACCCACTGTCGTCGGACGGCGAGGCCTATCGCGACCGCGTCCTCGCTGCCGGCGGCCATGCCACCTGGTTCGAGGAGCCGGGACTGGTGCACGGCTATCTCCGGGCCAGGCACACGGTTGGCCGGGCCCGCGCCTCCTTCAGCCGCATTGTCGAGGCGGTTTCCGTGCTGGGCAAAGGCGACTGGATCTGGTGATCCGGCTCAACCGCGGACAAAGGCGATCAGTTCCTCAGCCATGCGATCGTTGAATTCCTGACGAAAGCGATTCTTCTTCAGCCATTCAGGGTTTGAGCCGACGGTCTTGTTGGCATCGACGACAATGCCTTTGCTGTCGACGATGAAATAGTCGATGGCGCCGAAATCCAGGTTGAGCCTTTGCCGCACCGCCAGCACCTCCGGCGGGACGGCGCCGCCCACCTCATTGCTCAGGATTTTTGAGCCGGCGCACAACACATCGTCGTAGACCTGCCGCATGTTGACCTCGGCACCGAGCAGGAACATGTAGCGGTGCTTGACGATGGGCAGGTCGAGCGTATCGAAAGCGAACTTTTCCACCATCAGGCGATTGTTGCGCCATACATCCCGCGGAACCTCGCCGATCGTCTGGTAGACCTTATAGGGCGGGCACAGGCGGTCCTTGTAGCCGGGTTCGAAGAGCTTGCGGATGGCATGCGCGCTCCTGGTCAGGCCGTTGCGATGCTGCCACCAGCGCTGCTCTGGTCGGCCCCTGGAGTTGAGGACCGTCTTGACGACAACCGGCCCCTTGTGGCTGTCGCCGGCCTCCAGCTTCAGTGTCGAATAAAGGTGCCGGTGGATGGACAGCGCGCGGCCATTGATGGTGCGGTCGTAGAGGTGGCCGAGACCGCGGTACGTTGACGGCACGATTGTCAGGTCGACATGCAGAAAGGCCACCGGCGCCCGATCTCGGCCGGCCGGCCGGTCGAGCAGGCGCACTTTCAATCCAGCCTGTTCCAGGTAAGGCAGTAACTGCGCGATGCTATAGCTCCGCACCAGTCGGAAATTGCGCAGGCTCTCTACATAGACATCGAGATCTGCGGCAGACACCGAACGCTATTCCTTGATATCGACGCCCGAGAAATCATGGTGATCAAAGGGGTCCATGACATAGCCCGTCACCTGTTCGCGCATCGGCATCGAGACCACGGAGTGGGCGATATCGACCCACGGCATCTGCTCCCTGAAGATCGTTTGCGCCTGCGAATAGAGTTTTGCGCGGGCAGCGGGATCGACGATCCCGGCTGCCTGCTTGAGCAGATCGTCGAAGGCCGGAAAACACCAGTTGGCACGATTGGTGGTGCCGACGCCGGCACAGCCAAGCGGCACCGACAGGAAGTTGTCGGGGTCGCCATTGTCGCCGGTGAAGCCGAACAGCATGGCGCCATCGCGGTCGCGTGACTTCGAGCGGGCAAGGTATTCAGTCCACTCATACGTCACGACTTCCACGGTGACACCGATCTTTGCCAGGTCGGACTGGATCATTTCGGCCATACGCTGCGCATTCGGGTTATACGGACGCTGCACCGGCATCGCCCAGATCTTCATGTGCAGGTCTTTTACGCCGGCATCGGCGAGCCCCCGCCTGGCGGCAGCGGGGTCGAAGACATGATCGGGGCTCGTCTTGTCATAGGCCCAGGAGGTCGGCGGCAGCGGATTGCGTGCGACTTCACCGGTGCCGCGGAACACGACGTCGACCAGCGCCTGGGTGTCGATGGCCATGGCGATCGCCTTCCTCACCCTTGGATCGTCGAAGGGCTTCTGCAAGGTGTTGAAGGCGAGGTATCCTGTGTTGAGGCCCTCCTGCCGCATGACCTTGATACCGGGCGTCGCCTTGATCGCGTCCAGGTCGGCCGGATTTGGATAGGGCATGAGATCGCATTCGCCGGCGCGCAGCTTTTCCATGCGAATGCTGGCATCGGTGGCAATCGCGAAGACGAGATCGTCGGTCTTCGGCTTGCCGCGCCAGTAGTCCGGATTGGCCTTGTAGCGGATGACTGCATCCTGCTGGTAGTCGACAAGCTGGAACGGACCCGTCCCGACCGGCTTCAGCGCCAAGTCGAGAAGCCGCTTCTCTGCGACGAGCTTGTCGGCATATTCCTTGGAAACGACCGAAGCGAAATCCATCGCCAGGTCGGCAAGCATCGGCGAATGCGGCGCCTTCAGCGTCATCACCACAGTATGGTCGTCAAGCTTGCGCCAACCGGCGACAAGATCCGGCATGCCGATGCCGTCGAAGTAAATGTACTGGCGTTTGGCGTAATTGTTGAACGGGTTCTGCGCGTTGGCCTGCCGGTCGAAGGTGAACAGCACGTCATCGGCATTGAAGTCGCGACTAGGCGTAAAGCCCTCGACGATGTGGAATTTCACGCCCTGCCGCAGGTGGAATGTGTAGGTGAGGCCATCGTCGGAAATCTCCCAGCTTTCGGCAAGGCCGGGGCGCACCTTGGTGGTGCCGGGCTCGAACTCGACCATGCGGTTATAGAGAGCGGTGGCCGAGGCGTCGCGGGATCCGGAGGCGAGTGCGGGATCGAACGTATCGGGGCTAACCTCGGTGCAGTAGACCAAGGTCTTGGCTACGGATTGATGGACCGGCAACGCACATGGAAAAAGCGCCGCCAGCAAGAGAACGAAGTGCCTGCGTGTCATGATACCCCCCAGGGTTGGGAAGACGCTAGCAGAAGCCGGCACTGACGGTAAGTAAGCCGGCCGGTCTTTCGCGCGCCAAGACTGTTTTCCACCTTGAGTTGACACAAGGAATTGGCCGCGCCTATGTGAAATGGCGGACAGACCCGGCCGCCGTTTTGCATGAACCTTTCCGCTTCAGCCTGCGACTGACGACCAGGCGCCGCATGGTGCGGGCCGGAAAGGATGCCCCCATGACCAGGACCCCAGAGGCTCCACGGTCTCCGGGACCAACGCAAGCTCAGCGCGACCACCGCCTTCGGGATGGAGTCGATGCGCTGGGCTTTCGGCTGATTCCGTTGACCCTGCGCAGGAGCAGGCGTATCGTGAAGATGAGGAAAGCAGACAATTCGATCAGGGACGAACGTGCCGGAACGCCGCGCCTTGCCCTGTTTCGCGCGGCCGGACCGGATGTTCCTCCCGAAAACTTCGGGGGGAGTTTTATGTCCTGCGATCGCGGCGCGTCCATGTCGTCTCCAAGCGGCGGTTTGCGCCGTTCGCTCCATCTGGCCGGCGGTTTGCTTGCCCTGGCGCTGAGCGCCACGCTCTGGTTGGACACAGCCGCCCAAGCGCAGGAAACCCAGATCATCTATCCCGGCTCGATGGCGGTCACCGGATTTTCCGGCACCGTCATTCCCAATTTCGACTCTGCCGATTCCGAAAGGGGGGGGCTGCCGCCCGGCGTCGACCCGGTCGACGAAACCTTCATCGACACGACGCGCGCCACCTTGCGCGTCTTCGACGTTTCGGCGCTCGGCGGACCGGCTTCCGGCCAGCTCGTCTACACGCCGCCGCCTTTCGAGGTGACGGCCGAACAGATCGGCCAGGTGTTCGCCATTACCTATGATGACGGTGTGCGCGACGGCGTTCCCACGGGCGTCCCCAACCTCTATGCCGGCGCGACCTCGCTGCACGGCATCCGTATCGTCACCCCGGACGAAGATGCCGACGGTCGGCCCGAGCGACAGCGCCGCGGAACCGCAGGCGCCGTCTTCATGGACGGCCAGTTCGGCACCGAAAGCGGTGGCGGTCCGGGCACGATCTGGAAGATCGACGGCATCACCGGCGCGGTCTCCAAATTCGCCGACATTGACACCAACAGCGGTTCCGGCATCGGCGACATCAGCTTCGACAGCAATCACCGCGAGTTCTTCGCCAGCGATCTCGACACCGGCCTCATCCACCGCCTCGACGCCAACGGCACGCTGATCGACACATTCGATCACGGCGTTGCCGGGCGGCCGGCGCATGGGCTGGCTCCCGTCGCCGATGACGGTGCGGTGATGGACATACAGGGTGCTGCCTTCGACTCGGAAGACCCCGACACATGGGGCTACACGCAGGACGAACGCCGCGTCTGGTCCGTCGCCTATCATGGCGGCCGGCTCTATTATTCGGTCGGCGAAAAGGCCGAGATCTGGTCGGTTGGCATTGCCCGCGATGGCAGCTTTGCCGGTGATCCGCGCTGGGAGCTGACGGTCAAGGCCGACAAGGACTACGCCGTCACCGACATCGCCTTCGACAACCAGGGTTTCATGTATCTGGCGCAGCGCGGCCCGGTCGAGAATCGCTACGATTACAGCCAGTTCGCCGATTCCGGCAAGGGCGAGGTCATCCGCTACTGGCGCGAAAACCCGGACGATCCGGCGACGGAATCGGTCTGGGTGGAAGAGCCGCAGGAATATGCGGTCGGCTTCCCGCAAGGCAACCGGCAGTCGGCCGGTGGGCTCGACCTGCAATATGGCTATGACGCCGACGGCAATCTCGACACCGGCGTGTGCACCGACACGCTGGTCAACACCGGCGACAAGCTGCGCGACAACCCGACACTTGCCGACCAACTCGCCGCCGGCGGGCCGCTTGCCGTGCACGGCGTGCAGATCACGCCGACGCCGTTGGTCAAGCCGGCCAACGTGCCGCCTTTCGGCTCGTGGTTCGTCGACTTCGACGGCTATTTCGAAGACCCAGAAGTGGAAGGCCATGTCGGCGACGTCGAGGTCTGGCACCCCTGCGACGGCCGTGCCGGCTATTATGAAGAGATCCCAGGCGGTTATCTGCCGCCGTTCTATCCGCCGGGCTTCCCACCGCCCGGCGATCTGCCTCCGTGCATCGATGTCGAGGATGTTCAGTTCTACTGCACGCCTCGCGGCCTCCAGGCCGACCTCTATCTCCATGACCATGCCGGCTTTGGCGGCGATTCGATCAAAGTCCAGTCCATGACACCAGGCGTCGGGGTGACATCACCCCAGTCGCATGCTCCCGGCAAGCCTTACACGGTCGACATCACCGGCCATTCTCCGGGCGACAGAGTCGATGTTGGACTTTGCTTCTACAGGCAGTCCGACAAGGACAAGGGTGGCTACTACCCTTGCTGCAAGATGACTCTGCCGCTCAGAACCCCAGCCGTCAGCTGCGAACGTTGAGGAGGGAAAGATGAAAAATCTCGCACTTTCCCCGACCGCGAAGAGCAGTCAATCCACCGGCAAGCAGCCAACCGTCATGGAGACCATCATGAAACCCCTGTCATATGCCAGGCGCGGCGCGCGCTGGCTGATGGCGGCCGGTATCGCGGTCGCCATGTTCACCCCTGTGGCAAGCCACGCCGAAGATGCAGTCCCGATCACTCCGGAACTGCGGCTCGACCTCGACAATTCAAAAATCGTCAATCCGAGGCCGGAACGGATCGTGCCGTTCTTCACCAAAACAGGCACACAGAGGAGCTGCGACTACGTCGTCTACTCTCTGAGCTTTGGCCTGCGCGGCGACTCGCAAGGCTTTGCCGACCCAAGCTTTTCGGCCAGGCTGAAGAAACTCCAACTCGACTTCAAGGATCAGCTTCCGCACGGTCTTGCGATCGTCAACGTCAACGTGTCCGGCGACGGCACGGATGCGTCTGGCGGACCGCTGCCGGGTGCGACAATCAGCACCTCGGCTAATCCGAACGATACGGCAACGGTTTCCGATTTCCGGATTTCCACCACCGATCTCGACGGCGCTGGGGCTGGCAATGAACGCGTCATCAATTTCAAGATCACCGCCAAGATCGACCATGCGGCGTTTCCTTCGCCGACCATCGTCGACAACCAGGGCATGATCAAGGTGACGCCGGGCGTCGGCACGGGGGCCATCATCCCGTCGCAGGATCCGGGCAAGCCCGACGACGGCGACTACAAGACCGGGGCCAAGACCTCGATCAAGATCGACCTCACCAATTGTGACAAGCGGCCTCCGCCTCCCGACCGGGAATGTTTCAAGGTGGAGCGCGGCACGGTCGATTGCATGCAAGGCGGCGGCGCGTTCATCTACCACATGCCTGTCGGCCCGGAGATGGGCGGCAAATGGGTGCAGGTATCGACGACGACCCCAGGCATCACCATCATCCCCGACACGCAATTGGTGCCGGCGGGCGGCGGTGTGCTGAACTGGAAGATCGTCGGTGCGTCGCCCGGCGACGTCATCCACCTCATCGTCACCGGCATCGAGACCTATGCCGGCCCGAAGGAGGGCTGGGGACTATGCTGCACGCAGACCATCGACATCGTCATCCCGCGTGACTTGAGATGTCCGCCCAAGGACAAGGAACCGGACCTCAAGGTCGAGAAACGCGCCGACGTGACGCGTTGCACGATGGGCGGCGGCTGCGACTTCACCATCAAGGTCACCAATGTCGGCGACGGGCCGTATCACGGCAAGATCGTGCTCGACGAGGTGACGCTGCCGGCCGGCTCGACTCTGGATTCAGGGCCCAATCCGCCCTGGGTATGCATGCCCGGCGTGACCCCGATGACGTGCACCTATCCGGTGACCACGCTCAATCCGGGGGCCTCCATCAACCTCAAGCTCGGCTTCAAGCCGGCGGGTGGTTGGCAAGGCAGCGCGCTGCGCAACTGCGCCACCTATAACTACGGCGCCAGCGGCAAGCCGCTGTTCGGCAGCCAGCAGAACGATCGCGGCTGTGCCTCGATCCCGATCTGCCGGCGTGGCGACCGCGACCGCGATTGCCGGCCCCCGGTCGACAAGAAGGTCGACCTGATCCTGAAGAAGCGTGCCCGCATCCCGGTCTGCACGCCCGACGGCATCTGCTACTTCGTGATCGACATCATCAACAATGGCAGCGTCCCCTATAATGGGCCGCTGACGGTTATCGACAATTACCCGGGCGGCGCGCCGGCCTCTTCGACCTTCGGCCCGTCTCCGCCCTGGACATGCGGACCGAACGGTCCCGGCCAGTTCCGCTGCGACAATGCAGGCATCGTGCTGATGCCGGGCGCCTCGACGCCGATCGTCGTCAAGGCGGTCATGCCGGCCGGCTACCAGTCGGATTCGGTCGAGAACTGCGCGGCGCTGAAGCCCGTCCCCGGTGAGGTCGACCTCACCAACAACAAGACCTGCGCCAAGGAACGCTTCCGTCATCCCAATGGCGGCAAGCCGACCCTACGCATCACCAAGGTCTGCAATGGCTCGCTCGCCGGTGCGGCGGTGGTTTCCTGCCGCATCACCGTCATCAGCCTTGGCACCTCTGCCCCCACCGGTCCGGTGCGGGTCAACGATGCTGCCACGCTGATATCGGGTGGCGCGCCGGTCCAGATCCAGACCGTCACACCCGACGGTGCGGAATGGGCCTGCGGAGCGGTTCCGGCCAATGCGCTGTCATGCCAGATACCCGGCGCCGCGATGACGCCCGGAACCTCCAGGCACTTCGACGTGACGGTCTTGGCCAATGGCGCGTTCGAGAACTGCGCACGCGGCTCATACGGCCCGGCCCCTGGAGACGACGTCGTCTACCCGATCGGCCAGGCCTGCGCCAAGGGCGGCGGCACGTCCACCATTAGCGTCAAGAAGACCGGCGATGCCGAATGCCAGCCCGGACAACCCTGCTCGTTCGAGATCACCATCACCAATGATGGCCAGACCGCCTTCTCCGGTCCGGTCCGCATCGGCGATGCGATCGGGGTGGACGGGTTGGGGCGGCTGCAAGGCGTCGCGATCACCGCGATCGAGCCGCCCTTCGGCTGCTCGCCCGAACCGACGACCTTGCCGTTGACCTGCATTGCCAATCTGACGCTCGGCGCCGGGGAAAGCCATGTGCACAAGGTCACCGTGGTCCTCCCGGACGCTCCCCTGGCCAATCTGCAGGGCAACGTCAGCGGCCGGAACTGCGTCGGCGTCTTGTCTCCCGACACCAGGGTGCAAGGAGGCGGCGACGTACTGCCCGGCGACCTGACCAACATCCAGGGCGATCGCGGCAAGGCCTATGCCTGCCATCCCTTCACGATCAAGCGCGAGGTGAAGAAGGAATGCTCGCCAGGCTTCGTCATGAACGATGCTGGTCGGTGCGTGTGTCCGGAAGGCACGACGTTCCGCAACGGCCAGTGCTCGCCCGACGGCGGCGTCATCATCCAGCCGAAGGATCCGAGGCCCTGCGTGCTGCTCAAGGGCCAGATCCGCACCGAGGATGGACGCTGTGTCTGCCCGCGCGGAACCGAGCTTGAGAACGGCGCCTGCGTCAAGACCGACAAGCCTGGCTGCACCATCCCCGGTTCGGTCCCGACGTCGGACGGCAATGGCTGCTACTGCCCGGAAGGCACGCATCTCGACCGACAGGCAAATGCCTGCGTGCGCGACAAGCAGAAGCCCGAGCAGTGCAACATACGCGGCCAGGTTCATGACCCCGATGGCGATTGTGTCTGCCCGCGTGGGACAGAGGTGCGCGATAGAGCCTGCCGGCCGATCCGGCCGAAGCCTGAACAGTGCTCGATCCGTGGTCAGATCCACAACGCCAATGGCAATTGTGTCTGCCCGCGGGGTACCGAGGTGCAAGGCAATGCCTGCCGGCAGAAGAAGCCTGTGCTGGAACAATGCGACATACGCGGCCAGGTGCACAACAAGCGCGGCGAGTGTGTTTGCCCGCGCGGCACCCAGGTGATCGACGGCGCATGCCGCAAGCCGAGGCCGCAGGTGGGAGACTGCGCCCCGGGCTCGCAGATGGTCGGCGGCCAGTGCGTGCCGATCATCAAGCGGCGCTGCCCCGAAGGCACCGTTGGTCGGTTCCCGAACTGCAGAGCCATCCGGCAGCAGCCGTCGCTCGACCCGACCCTGTTGCTCAATCCAGGTGTCCTTCAGCAGTTCATACCGAAGCGCACGCCGCAGACGCAGGTACAGCCGCAAAGGGATCCGGCGGCCAACTTCAAGCCATAGGATCTGGATACGAGTCAAAATTCAGAACCCCGCCGGAGCGATCCGGCGGGGTTTTTCCTTGGGCGCGCTGCGGCGATCGGGCGGCCAGGTATTCGCCGAACCCGCTGCCGGGCGCAGCAAATACCGACTTTCCCTTTCCGGGATCATGGTCTAGAGCAGTTCATCGTTTGGTGGAAAAGCCGAACCGCTCTATCTCTTTGTTTTCACGCAATTCCGGACGGAAAGCCGTTCCCACTTTTCTTGGAATTGCTCTAGCAGTCGTCAAGGCCGCGCCCGCAAACAGGGCGCCCAAAGGGGCCGCATCATGAGCAGGAAGACCCTGATCGCGCCATCGGTGCTGGCGTCGAATTTCTCGAAGCTCGGCGACGAGGTCGAGGCGGTGACGGCGGCCGGCGCCGACTGGATCCATCTCGACGTGATGGACGGGCATTTCGTGCCCAACATCACCTTCGGCCCGCCGGTGATCAAGGCCATCCGCAACCGCACCAAGGCCTTTTTCGACTGCCATTTGATGATTGCGCCGGCCGATCCTTATCTGGCCGCCTTTGCCGATGCCGGCTGCGACGGCATGACCGTGCATGCCGAGGCCGGACCGCATCTCGACCGCTCGCTTCAGACCATCAAGGGTCTCGGCAAGAAGGCCGGCGTATCGCTCAATCCGGCGACGCCGGAAAGTGCGATCGAATATGTGCTCGACCGGCTCGACCTGATCCTGATCATGACCGTCAATCCGGGCTTTGGCGGCCAGGCCTTCATCCCGGCCATGGTCGACAAGGTCAAGCGGGTGAAAGCGCTGATCGGCAACCGGCCGATTCGCATCGAGGTCGACGGCGGCGTGTCGCCGGAAACCGCCCCCCTGGTCACATCAGCCGGCGCCGATGTGCTGGTGGCAGGCGCCGCCATCTTCAAGGGCGGCAGCGTCGAAGCCTACCGGGCCAATATAGAAGCCATCCGAACCGCGGCCGACCGGGCTGCCGGCTGACATCAGTTCCAGGGCAAGTTCCCGGCTGGTAGGTTCTCCTCGGCCTGATCTCCCTGCCTGATCCTTCGATCTCCCAAAAAGCCGTTAACGGGTGGCAGCCGCAAGGGCATCGCGGCAAGCGACAGGATCGCGGCATCCGGCACTAGTTTTGGCCCATAAATCTAGTGGATAACTGCCGAAGGGATCTGCATGCGGGGAGAGGTCAATCCGGCGGCATGACGCGCGTTAAGAAAAAATTATCCGTATTCGGGATCTCGAAGCTGTTTCTCGAGGGCACCTGCCATGCTGGCAGACAAACTTTCTTCAGAAGAACAAGTTTTTCACGATTTTAGTTACTTCCGGCGGATAAGATGCGGTCAACCTTCCTCTTTAAGTCGAATATCGTGATCTTTCGCTTGAGGGGCGGATGCCTTAGGAGTTACAGTAAATTTACAGGGGAAATCGTTTGCTTCGCGAACGGGCTAGCGGAGCATGGGAGAGCTACAGGAGTCGTATTGACCTACGGATCTGCCGATGTGAGCGAAGGCGCGGGACCCAAGAGCACACTCGCTAGTACGGTCTATCAACAGCTTCGCGACGATCTCCTGCGCGGCGTGTTTGAAAGTGAAAGCAAGCTTCGTGTCGAATGGGTGGTTTCCCGTTACGGCGCCGGCGCCTCACCGGTTCGCGAGGCCCTCAACCGACTTGCTTCGGAAGGCCTGCTCGGCCGCCACGACCAGCGCGGTTTCTTCATCATGCCGGTCAGTGCCCCAGAACTCGAGGAATTGACGCGCACCCGCTGCTGGCTGGAAGAGCGGGCGCTGCGTGAATCCATTGCCAACCGCACCGGCGAATGGGAAGAGCAGCTCGTGCTGGCCTTGCATCGCCTGGCGCGTGCCCCGCGCCGCTTGCCGGAGGATCCGTCCTCGAACAATCCGGAATGGGAAAAGCTGCACCGCGCCTTCCATCGGGCACTGATCGCAGGCTGCCGCTCGCATTGGCTGACCGGCTTTTGCGACCAGCTTTCGGATCAGGCCTCCCGTTACCGGCTGATCTCCCAGGACGGCAGCGAGCGCGACGAAATCAGTGAACATCGGCTGATTGCGGAGCGCACGGTGGATGGCGATGCCGACGGCGCCGTTGAAGCCCTCCTCAACCACTACCGTCTGACGGCAGCCATGTGCATGGAGCGCTTCAACGACAGCGGCGATCCACGCGTGAGCGCCACCAAGGCGCTGCGCAGCCGCAGATAGAAGCGCTTCCGGTCCGCTATCCAAAATCCGCCCGCTATCCAAAATCGCCCGCTATCCAAGTCCGCTTGCCTTCATCTGATCGGCGGCAAACCCGATTTCACGTTTTTGCCGGACGGAGGCGAAATCGTTTCCTTTGTTCCAAGGCCATGCGCTAGAGCCGGATGATTTCAGGCCGAATCGACCTGAAATCATCCGGCTAAATCAAAGGGTAGAGCATGTCCTCCGAAAACCGCTTCACACTTTTCGGCATCATGCTCTAGGGAAGGCGCATGACCAATCACCTGTTCGACGCGTTCCGCAGCCGGATTTCAGCCTCCGAGCGCATCCTGATGGCGACCGATGACGGACGCGCGATCGCCTATCGCGACATGCTGGCGCAATCGGCACAGCTGGCACATGCGCTGAGGCATTTCGGCGTCGAGCCTGGCGACCGCGTTGCCGTGCAGGTCGAAAAAAGCCCCGAATGCATTTTCCTTTACCTCGCCTGCCTGCGCGCCGGCGCGGTCTTCCTGCCGCTCAACACCGCCTACACGCTGGCCGAACTCGGCTATTTCTTCGGGGATGCCGAGCCGCGGCTGGTCGTCTGCGACCCGGCCCGCGCCGGCGCTATCGCGCCGTTGGCGCAGGCGTCGGGTGCTGCCACCGTCACGCTTGGCAGCAATGGTGAGGGCTCGCTGACCGCACTGGCGGCACAACAGCCCACGGATTTCGACGCCGTGGCGCGCGGGCCGGACGATCTGGCCGCAATCCTTTACACATCCGGCACCACCGGACGCTCCAAGGGCGCCATGCTCAGCCATGAAAACCTGGCCTCCAATGCGCGCGTGCTGGTCGAGCAATGGCGTTTCACCGGGGATGACGTGCTGATCCACGCGTTGCCGATCTTCCATACGCACGGCTTGTTCGTCGCCACCAACGTCACCCTGATGGCCGGCGCCTCGATGCTGTTCGAGCGGAAATTCGACGCCGGCCGCATCGTCTCGCTCTTGCCCCGCGCGACAGTGATGATGGGGGTGCCGACCTTCTATACCAGGCTCCTGCAGCAGGACGGGCTGGATGCCCAGGCGGCGAAGAACATCCGCCTGTTCGTTTCCGGCTCGGCGCCGCTGCTCGCCGAAACGCACAAGGCCTGGCGCGAGCGCACCGGCCACGCCATTCTCGAGCGCTACGGCATGACCGAGACCAACATGAACACGTCGAACCCCTATGAGGGCGAGCGTCGGGCCGGCACGGTCGGCTTCCCGCTGCCCGGCGTTTCGCTGCGCATCGCCGACCCTGACAGCGGCGATGCGCTTGGCCAGGGTGAAGTCGGCATGATCGAGGTCAAAGGTCCGAATGTCTTTTCCGGCTATTGGCGCATGCCGGAAAAAACCAAGGCGGAGTTTCGTAAGGACGGCTTCTTCATCACCGGCGACCTCGGCATCATCGACGCGGACGGCTACGTCCACATCGTCGGCCGCGGCAAGGATCTCATTATCTCCGGCGGCTACAACATCTATCCCAAGGAGATCGAGAGCGAGATCGACGCCGTTGCCGGCGTCTTGGAAAGTGCCGTCATCGGAATTGCCCATCCCGATTTCGGCGAAGGCGTCACCGCTGTCGTGGTGCGGGCGCCGGCATCGCAGATCACCGGGGCCGAGATCGTTGGCGCCATTGCCGGCCAGCTGGCCAAATACAAGCACCCGAAGCAGGTGATCTTCGTCGATGAGCTGCCGCGCAACACGATGGGCAAGGTGCAGAAGAACCTGCTGCGCGAGACCTACAAGGGTCTCTACGGCTAATCCATAGCCGGCTAATGTCTTTGCCCAAGCGCTTCGCCTGGACATCTGTTCGCGGTTCGGCAGTGGCGCCTTTTACCTGCGCGGCTTTTTCACCCGAGTGCTGGAACCCCACAAAGCGCGGTTCAGCAGGCTGCGTTTGCGCTTGCGCGGGATGAGGTCGACGTCGCTGACGAGCTTGGCGCCGCCCTCCCGCCGCTCCAGGGTGATCTTGCGGCTGTGGAAGGCTTCGAGCTCCGCACGATGCGCCACGCTGATGATGGTGACGTCAGGCAGTTCGCGGATCACCGTCAACATCATCGTGTCCTGGCTCTTCTCGTCGAGCGCCGAAGTCGCTTCATCCAGCACCACGATATCGGGGCGATGCAGCAGCAGGCGCGCGAAGGCGAGGCGTTGCTTTTCGCCGCCCGACAGCGTCTGGTCCCATGGCGCCTCTTCCTTGATCCTGCCGGTGAGATAGCCAAGCCCCACCTTGTCGAGGGCAGCCTTGATTTGCTTGATGGTCCACTTGTCCGCCGCCGCGGGATAGGCGACCGCGCGGCGAAGCGTTCCGGAAGGGATGTAGGGGCGTTGCGGCAGCATGAACAGGCGCCTGTCGGTGTGGAAATTGACGCTGCCGCCGCCCCATGGCCACAGGCCCGCGACGGCCCGCACCAGCGTCGACTTGCCTGAACCGGATTCGCCTGAAACCAGCACCCGCTCGCCCGGCTCGATCACGACCTCGGTTTCCTTGACTACGGAGGTGCCGTCGTCGAGTGTCACGGAAAGATTGTCGAGGCTGAGGATGGCGCCGTCTTCCGCTTCGCCCCGGTTGATGCGTCCGAGCGCATCGCTCTGCTCGGCGCGCTCGAGCCCGTCGAGCGACACCATCAGCGAGGCAATGCGCCGCGCGGAGGCGTTCCAGTCGGCGAGGCGCGGATAGTTGTCGACCAGCCAGCCGAACGCGCCTTGCACGATGCCAAAGGCAGACGCCGCCTGCATCACCTCGCCAAGCGTCATCGAGCCTTCGAGGAATTTTGGCGCGCACAAAAGGATCGGCACGACCGGCGCAAACAGGCTCGATCCCTGCGACACCGCGGCCGTGCGCATGTGCTGTCCGGTCAGCAGCGCCCATTGCCTCAGCACATGGCCGAAATTCCTGTCGATGCCGCTGCGCTCCTCGTCCTCGCCTCCCAGCAAGGCGATGCTCTCGCCGTTTTCGCGCACGCGCGTCAGCGTGTAGCGCAGTTCGGCCTCCGCCTGGTTCTTCCGCTCGGAGAGCTGGACGAAATCGCGGCCGATGACCACCATCGAGGTCGAGGTGATGGCGGCATAGATGATCGCGGTGATGACCAGAAAGCCGGGAATGGTGATGCTCTCGCCGCCGATCGGCAGGGTGAGCGCGCCGCCGATGGTCCACAGCACGACGATAAAGGTCGAGGCCGACAGGAACGCGTTGAGGACGCCGGCGGTGAAATCGACCGGCGACTCGGTGGCGATGCGCAGATCCTCGGTCATGCGGGCCTCGGGGTTCTGGTGGTCGCCGCCCACGAGGTTCAGCTGGTAGTAGCGGCCGTTTGCCAGCCAGCGCGCGACGACCCCGGTGGTCAGCCAGGAACGCCAGCGGCGCTGGATCGTCATGCGCAGGTAGACCTGCGCGACGACAAGGCTGCCGCTGCAGATCACCAGCGGCACGAATACGGCGCTGAGGAGATAGACCGTGCGGGCGTTGCGCTGCTCGAGGGCATCGAACATCGAGCGGTTCCAGACATTGATGCCATACTGGAAACCGATGTTGATGCAGATCAGCAGCAGCACTCCGATCGTCAAAGGCCAGGCGAGCTTGTCGCCATGCCTCCCCCAATAGCCGCGCCCGCTGATCCAGAAACGCCGCAGCAGATATTTCTTGCGCGCCTGCTCGGCCTGCTCAGGCGTCAGCTTGGGATCGGGTTCGACGGCATCCGGCGGCGGCGCAGCCTCGCCAACGGGCTCGGACGTGGCTTCGGCGGCCGATGCTTTTTTCTCGCGCGGCGTGTCCTCGCGCGGTCCATCTCCGCGCGTTTGCCGTGACGGCTTTTCCCGACGCGACTTCGTGGCATCGCGCGCTCCGACACCATCGGCCGGTTTCGATTTGGGTTTTGCCTCGGACATATGCCCCGACAACGACCTCCATATCAAAAGGTTTCATGGTATGCGCCTGCCCGACGTTTCAGGAACGCCCGTCATTGCGGATATAAAAGCCCAACGACATGTTCTGCGATGGCGAGGCTGGCAGTAAGGCCAGGGCTCTCGATGCCGAACAGATTGACGATCTGACCGCCCCCGTGGTCAGCCGGTCCCTGGATGACGAAGTCGGCGGCCGGCTGGCCCGGACCGGACAGTTTCGGCCTGACGCCGGCATAGGCCGGTTGCAGGGCGCCGTCCGCCAGGCCGGACCAGTAGCGCCTGATTTCGTCGTAGAAGGCAGCGCCTCGTGCGGGATCGACGGTATAGTCGACGCGATCGATCCATTCGACATCCGGGCCAAAGCGCGCGCTCCCCGACATGTCGAGGGTCAGATGCACGCCGAGGCCGCCATGGACCGGCACCGGATAGATCAGCCGCGAAAAGGGCGAGCGGCCGGAAAGCGCGAAATAATTGCCGCGCGCCAGCCACAGCGGCGGAACACGGTCTTGCGGGAGGCCTTCGATGCGGCCGGCGAGCGCCTGCGCGTCGAGGCCGGCGGCGTTGATGAAGGCGCCGGTCTTCAAGGTGAAACCCTCGCCATCGGCGTCGCGCGTGTCGATCCGGATGCCGTCCGCTTCGATGCTCGCGCCTGAGACAACGGTGAGCAAGGCGAAAGATGCGCCGGCCGCTTCCGCGTCTCCACGCAATGACAGCATCAGCGCCTGGCTGTCGACGATGCCGGTTGACGGCGACAGCAGCGCGCCGGCGCAGCTCAGCGCCGGTTCCAGGCTTTCGGCCTCTGCGCGCGTCAAAAGCTTGAGGTCACCGACTCCGCATTGCGCCGCGTTGATCTGGATCGCCTGCAGTTTGTCCAACTGGTCGGGTTCGACGGCAACGATCAGTTTGCCGGTGCGATGATGGGCGACGTCGTGCTCGCGGCAATAGGCATAGAGACGCTCGCGGCCGTTGACGCAGAGACGGGCCTTCAGGCTGCCCGGCGTATAATGAAGCCCGGCATGGATGACTTCCGAATTGCGCGAACTGGTGCCCGTGCCGATGGCTGCGGCCTTCTCGACCACCAGCACCTCGCGGCCCGACAGCGCCAGCGCGCGGGCAATGGCGAGGCCGACAACACCGGCGCCAGCGACAACGCAGTCGACATCATGCATAAGTGGACTTTAGCGCGAACTTCCCGCGCCTGCAAAAACCTTGTCGCCGCCGATCCAGACGCCGGTGACGTCGAGGGCGTCCGACAGAGCGACGATATCGGCAGCCGTGCCATTGGCGAAGCGGCCGATCCGGTGGGCCTGGCGGACCGCCTGCGCCGGATAGAGCGAGGCCATGCGCAACGCTTCCGACAGGTCCAGCCCGACGATCCGGTGGACGTAGCGAACCGCCGAGATCATATCGAGATCGGCGCCGGCCAGCGTGCCGTCGGCCAGCCGCAGACTGCCATCCTTGCGATAGATGATGCGGCCGTTGAGGGTGAACGATGTCATGTCGGTGCCGATCGTCGCCATGGCGTCGGTGACCAGCACGATCCTGCCCGGCCCCTGCTTGGCGCGCAGCGCGATTGCCATGGTGGCGGGATCGACATGGATGCCGTCGGCGATGATCCCGGCCGACAGACTGCCTATGTCGATGGCCGCACCCGCCAGCCCCGGCTCACGGTTGCCGATCTGGCTCATGGCGTTGAACAGATGTGTGACCACGCTGGCGCCGGCATCGGCAAAGGCTCTGGCCGTGGCGTAGCCGGTGTCGGAATGGCCGAGGCTGACAATCACACCGGCCTTGGCCAAGGCCGCAACGCGGGCAGGCTCGACGGATTCAGGCGCTATCGTCGTCAGCAGCACCGGCAGGTTTTTGCGTGCCGCGACCAGCGCCGCTTCATCCGCATCCGTCATCGGCCGGATCAGCGCCGGTTCATGCGCGCCCTTGCGGGCGACGGAGAGATGCGGCCCTTCGAGATGCAGGCCGAGAAATCCCGGCAGTTTTTGCCGTGCCGCCCCGGTGCCGGCGGCAATGGCCGCGGCGGTGATGTCAGGCGTATCTGTGATCAGCGTCGGCAGCAGTGCGGTCGTGCCGAACGGCGCATGCGCCCGGCAGATTGTTGCCAGCGAGGCGACATCGGGATGGTCGTTGAGCATGACGCCGCCGCCGCCATTGACCTGCAGGTCGACAAAACCCGGCACCAGCATGCCGCCCCCGGCGTCGATGCGGGCAACGCCCGACGGAATGGCGCCGACGGGATGAATGCCTTCGACCACATCGCCGTGCACGACAAGGGCGGCGTTGTCATGCCAGTCGTCGCCATCGAAAATTCGGGCGCCAGTCAGGGCAAAACGGTCGCTCATACGGTTTCCGTCACCTTGCGCAGATTGCGCGGTACATCCGGATCGAGGCCGCGATGGCGGGCGAAGGCTTCGACGAAGCCGTAGAAGGAGACGATCAGCGTCAGCGGGTCAGTCAAGGGATGACCGGTGGCGACATGCGGCAGCCGCGCCGCGCTCTTGGCTTTGTCCGAGGTTACAAAAACGGCTGCACCCTTGCCGGCAAGGTTGTCGGCAGCCTCTGCCACGGACGGCTCGGAGGCATCGCGGGCGGCGAGCGCCAGCACCGGGAAGCCTGGCCCGACCAGGGCCAGCGGGCCGTGCATGACTTCGGCGGCGCTATAGGCCTCTGCATGCATGCCGCAGGTCTCCTTGAATTTCAGCGCCGCCTCGTTGGCCATCGCCGCCGACGGGCCACGTCCTAGGATGAACAGCGATTGCGGCGTCTCCAATGCGCCGGCCAGCGCCATCCAGTCGCAGGCGATCGCCTTGCTGAAATGCTCGGGCAGGCGGGCAAGGGCGGCCAGCAGTCTGTCGTCGCCGGTGCAATGCGCCATCAGCGCCAGGCCGGCGACCGCCGAATTGACGAATGTCTTGGTCGCCGCGACGCTGCGCTCGGGGCCGGCCAGAATGTCGATGGCAAAATCCGAAGCCCGCGCCAGCGGCGAATCGGCGGTGTTGGTGATGGCGACGGTGAGCGCACCGCCGGCTCGTGCCGTCTCGGCCATGGCGACGATATCAGGGCTTTTGCCGGATTGCGAGATGGCGAGGCAAGCCGAACCGGCGAGCTTGAGCTTGGCGCCGTAGATCGAGGCGACCGATGGACCGACCGAAGCGACGGCCAGGCCGGCGGTCAGTTCGACGGCATATTTCATGAAGGTGGCGGCATGGTCGGACGAACCGCGCGCGACGGTAACGACGAAGCTCGGATCGCGCTCGCGAATGCCGCGTCCGGCCTCGGTCAGCACCGCCGCCGAGCCATCGAGCAGACGCGCGACGGCTTGCGGAATTTCGTCGATCTCGCGCCGCATATGGGTGGTCTTGGGGATCATGGTCGGCCCTCTTCGCTCGGCCCTGTCAGGCGCAGTTCGGCGACGAAATCATAGGCGTCGCCGCGGTAGATGGAGCGGGTGAACTCGATCACCTTGCCGCTCGCGAGATAGGAAATGCGTTCGATGTGCAGGCCGGCAATGCCGGATGGCACTTCGAGCAGACGCGCATCGGCGTCGCCGAGATTGGCGGCGGAAATGCGCTGCACCGCCCGCACCGGCCGGTTGCCGGTCAGTTGCAGCGCCGCATAGAGTGACGAGCCTATCCCGGCCGGATCCGGCAGCACGCTGGCCGACAACGAGGCGCGCTCGATGGCCAGCGGCGTGTCGTTTGCGATGCGCAGGCGCGCCACGCGCGCCACCAGCTCGTTCGAGGACAGGCCGAGCACCATCATCTCGTCGGGCGAGGGCGGGTAGAGGTCGCGGTCGAGCCAGGCTGAACGCACCGCCATGCCGCGCCTTGCCATGTCCTCGGTGAATGAAGTGAGCCTGGACAGCGACTGCTCGACGCGCTCCATGCGCGGCGCCACGAAGGTGCCGGAGCCGTGGCGCTGCACGAGGATGCCGCCCTTGACTAGGTCCTGCACCGCCTTGCGGACGGTGACGCGCGAAATGTCGGCCTTGGTGGCGATGTCGCGCTCGGAAGGCAGCGCATCGCCCGGCCCGATCAGGCCGCGATTGACGGCGTCCTCGATGCTTTTCCTGAGCTGCAGGTAGAGCGGGGCGCCGCTCTGCGACGACTGCCTCAGCGTGGCGAAGATCTGGTCGGCGGCATCGCTCATCGCGTCGCCTCCGCTTTGACGAAGATGCGGGCCGCCATCTGCACGGCGCCGCCCAGGGCATCGTCGAGCGGCGCTTTCAGCAGCGCCTGGTAGCGCTGGGAAAGGCGCGGCCCATAGAGCGGCGCCAGCCCGCCGAGCAGGCAGAGCGGGGCGTCATCAGAGAGGTCGAGCGCGTGGAGCGACGCCTCGACATCGGCAACCGACTTGTCCACGATCCAGTTGGCGACGCTGTCGCCCTTCTCGGCATGCTCGAAAACCTTGGGCGCGAAGCCGCCGAAATCGCCGGGCTTGGCATTGGTGGTGAACTCGACCACGTCTTCGGGATTGTTGCGGAAAATGGCCATCATGCTGTCGGTCAGGGCTGAGCGCGGCCGGACGCCGTCATGGGCGAGCAGCGTCTGCTCCAGCAGGTCGCGGCCGATCCGGGCGCCGCTGCCTTGATCACCGACCTGAAAGCCCCAGCCGCCGATGGCGCGCGACGTGCCGCCCTTGCGCGCCATATAGGCGGTGCCGGTGCCGAGGATGGCCATGGCGCCGTCACCAGAGCCGACTGCCCCTTCGAGCGCGATCTCGGCGTCCGTCTCGACGCGGCTGATGCTGAACGGCAGGATCGCTTCAAGCTGCTGGCGATAGGTGCCGACATTGGCGCCGGCAAGGCCGAGAATGGCTGGTGTCTGCGGGATCAGGTCCGGATCTTGCCCGGCGGCGATGAAGGCCTGGCGAGCAGCCTCGACGATGTGGGTGCGAGCGCCGGTGAGATCGGTGCGGATGTTGGCGGCGCCGCTTTTGGCATGGCCAATGACAACGCCATCGCCTGTCGCAAGGGCTGCCCTGCAGCTGGTGCCGCCGCCGTCGATACCGAGCACGAATTTCACGCGATGTCTCCTCCGGGCGGATAATACCAATAAAATACCAATAGCCAAGGGATTAATTTCCGTTTCAAAAAGATTAAGGCGCATCAGGTTGAAAAACCGGGGAATTTTGCCGGCTCAACGATTTCCAGTTCGCAATTTCGTTAATGCGTGTGGACAAGTGGTATTTTTTTGGTATTGTTCTTCCATCGGAGGGACAGGGATGACCGAACCGCGCACCGAAGCGCTTCACAGCAATGCCGAGGGACTGGACATCCAGGCCCCGGACGCCATCCTTTCTTCTTTGGTCAATGCGCAGATCGAGGCCGCCAAGGCTGTGCGCGACGCCATTCCCGCCATCGCCGCCGCAGCCGAAATCATCGCCGGGCGGCTGAACGGCGGCGGCAAGCTCGCCTATGCTGCGGCCGGCAGCTCCGGCCTGATGGCGCTGGCCGACGCGCTGGAGTTGCCCGGCACCTTCGGCATCAAGCGCGAACGCATCGCCATCCTCATCGCCGGTGGCGACGACGCTTTCAAGACCCTGGCCGGCGGACCGGAAGACGACACCGACGAAGCCTCGACGGCAATTGCCGGCGCCGGCATCGGCAAGGGCGACTGCCTGATCGCCATTTCGGCCAGCGGCTCGACGCCTTATGCGGTGCAGGCGCTGAAGGATGCGCGCAGCCGGGGCGCGGCAACCATCGCCATTGCCAACAACAAGGACACGCCCCTGCTCAGGCTGGCCGACGTCGCCATCCTGCTCGAGACGCCACCGGAGGTGATTGCCGGCTCGACGCGCATGGGCGCCGGCACTGCCCAGAAGATCGCGCTCAACATGCTGTCGACGCTTACCGCCATTCATCTCGGCCATGTCCATGACGGCTACATGGTCAATCTCACCGCCGACAACATCAAGCTGCGCGACCGCGCGGCTCGCATCGTCGCCGCTATCAGCGGCCGCGACCGGCAAGACGCCGTGCGGCTGCTCGAAGCGAGCGGCGGCGTCGTCAAGACAGCCATTCTGCTCGCCGCCGGCGCTGCCAACGCCGTTGCGGCCGAGAAGATACTGGAAGGGACCGGCCAGAAGCTGCGGCCAGCCCTTTCCGCGATCGAGGGGAACAAGGGCGTGAAGGCCCCTGTTCTCAAAACCGAACCTGAAAAAGGTCAACAGGGAGACTAGCATGACAACGAAATTACTGACGGCACTGCTTCTCGGCACCAGCATTCTCGGCACCGCCGGGTTGGCTCACGCCGATGACGTAACGCTCAATATCGAAAGCTGGCGCGGCGACGACCTTGCCATCTGGAAGGACAAGCTGATCCCGGCCTTTGAGGCCAAGAACCCGGGCATCAAAGTGGTGTTCGCACCGTCGGCGCCGACCGAGTATGACGCCGCACTCGGCGCCAAGCTCGCCGCCGGCTCGGCTGGCGACCTGATCACCTGCCGCCCGTTCGACAAGTCGCTCGAACTGTTCAAGAAGGGCAACCTTGCCGACCTGTCGGCGCTGCCCGGCATGGAAAACTTTTCGCCCGTTGCCAAGGCCGCCTGGCAGACCGACGACGGCAAGGCGAGCTTCTGCGTGCCGATGGCCTCGGTCATTCACGGCTTCATCTACAACAAGGACGCCTTCGACAAGCTCGGCCTCAAGGTGCCGACGACGCGTGACGAGTTCTTCGCCGCGCTCGACAAGATCAAGGCCGACGGCACCTACATCCCGATGGCCATGGGCACCAAGGACCTCTGGGAAGCCGCGACCATGGGCTATCAGAACATCGGTCCGAACTACTGGAAGGGCGAAGAGGGCCGCGCAGCGCTGATCAAGGGCGACCAGAAGCTGACCGACAAGGACTGGGTTGCTCCCTATGAGGAACTGGCCAAGTGGAAGCCTTATCTCGGCGACGGCTTCGAGGCCCAGACCTATCCGGACAGCCAGAACCTGTTCACGCTTGGCCGCGCCGCCATCTACCCGGCGGGATCGTGGGAGATCGGCCTGTTCAACACCCAGGCGCAGTTCAAGATGGGCGCCTTCCCGCCGCCGGTCGAGAAGGCCGGCGACACCTGCTACATCTCCGACCATACCGATATCGGCATGGGCCTGAATGCGGCGTCGAAGAATGCCGACGCGGCCAAGACCTTTCTGTCCTGGGTCGCCTCGCCGGACTTCGCCACCATCTACGCCAACGCACTGCCGGGCTTCTTCAGCCTAAATTCCACCCCGGTGAAGATGGAAGACCCGCTGGCGCAGGAATTCGTCTCCTGGCGCGACAAGTGCAAGTCGACGATCCGCTCGACCTACCAGATCCTGTCGCGCGGCACGCCGAACCTCGAGAACGAAACCTGGGTTGAATCGGCCAACGTCATCAACGGCACCGACACGCCGGAAGCTGCCGCCAAGAAGCTGCAGGACGGCCTCGACAGCTGGTACAAGCCGGGCAAGTAAGCTCAGAGACAGACAGGGCCCCAAGTGGACGGCCCTGCGTTTTTCGAAAGCATCATCGACTGCGAACGACGGCGCCGCCCCTCATCCGCCTGCCGGCACCTTCTCCCCGTATAGTGACGGGGAGAAGGATCAGCCGAAACGCAGGCGCCCCCTCTCCCCGTCCTTCACGGGGAGAGGGTAAGGGTGAGGGGGCAGCGCTGCCGTCGAAGGCATTGCTAAACCTCGGCGGGGACCGCACTCATGGCCGCACAAACACGACCGAAACGACCGTTCCGCTGGCATATCGGCGTCTTCCTGGCGCCGGCGCTGCTGGTCTATACGGCGATCATGATCCTGCCGCTCGCCGGCACGCTGCAGCTGTCGCTGTTCCGCAATGTCGATCAGCATCAGGTGTTCGTCGGTTTCACTAATTTCCGTACGTTGTTCGGCGACCCCAACTGGTCGGTCGGCTTCTGGAACGCGCTGCGGAACAATACCTGGTTCTTCATCATCCACATGGTGGTGCAGAACCCGATCGGTGTCATGCTAGCGGCATTGCTGTCCAGCCCGAGGCTGAGATTCGCCGCCTTCTACCGCACCGCGATCTTCGTGCCGACCATCCTGTCCTTCGTCATCGTCGGCTTCGCCTGGAAACTGATCCTGTCGCCGTTATGGGGCGTGGCGCCGCATCTGATGGACCTGGTCGGCTTGAAAAGCCTGTTCACGCCGTGGCTGGGCAAGGAGCGATATGCGCTGACCGCGCTCAGCCTGATCTCGGTGTGGCAGTTCGTCGGCATCCCGATGATGCTGATCTATGCAGCCCTTTTGTCGATCCCCGAAGAGGTGATCGAGGCGGCCGAATGTGACGGCATCACCGGCATGTCGCAGTTCTGGAAGATCAAGCTGCCGCTGATCCTGCCGTCGATCGGCATCATCTCGATCCTGACCTTCGTCGGCAATTTCAACGCCTTCGACCTGATCTACACCGCGCAAGGGGCGCTCGCCGGCCCGAACTATTCGACCGATATTCTGGGCACTTTCCTCTACCGCGCCTTCTTCGGCTTTCAGCTGCAGACCGGCGATCCCAATATGGGCGCGGCGATCGCCACGATGATGTTCCTGATCATCCTCGGCGGCGTCTGCGTCTACCTCTTCCTCGTCCAGACGCGCCTGCGTCGCTACCAGTTTTAGAGGGGCGAGATGTCGAGCTTGAACACCCCCCTCTGGCCTGCCGGCCATCTCCCCCGCAAGTGGGGAGATTGGCAGCTCTGGCCTTGCCGCTCGTCTTGCAACGTTGGCGATTGGCGAAAGCAGTCGCGGCATCTGATCTCCCCCCTTGCTGGGGAGATGTCCGGCAGGACAGAGGGGGGTGCCTTGGCGGCAACCTCGCCTGCCTTGGCTCGTCAGGAGACCTTCCAATGAGCACCGCCACTCGTTCGCTGCCCCGCACCATCGGCGCCCACGCGATCCTGCTGACCTACACGGCGATCGCGCTGTTTCCGGTGATCCTGGTCATCATGAATTCGTTCAAGTCCCGCGCCGGCATCTTCAGCGAACCGCTGACGCCGCCGACGCCAAAGACCTTCGACCTGATCGGATATACCACCGTGATCGGGCAGGGCGACTTCATCCATTATTTCCAGAACAGCCTGGTCGTCACCGTCGCCTCGCTGTTCTTCGTGCTTCTGTTCGGCGCGATGGCGGCGTTCGCGCTCTCGGAATACCGCTTCCGCGGCAACACGCTGATGGGGCTTTACCTCGCGCTCGGCATCATGATCCCGATCCGGCTCGGCACCGTCGCCATCCTGCAATTGATGGTGGCGAGCGGGCTGGTCAACACGCTGACGGCGCTGATCCTGGTCTACACCGCGCAAGGCCTGCCGCTGGCGGTCTTCATCCTGTCGGAATTCATGAAGCAGGTGTCCGATGATCTGAAGAATGCCGGCCGCATCGACGGTCTGTCGGAATACACGATCTTCTTCCGGCTGGTGCTGCCGCTGGTACGGCCATCGATGGCGACGGTCGCCGTCTTCACCATGATCCCGATCTGGAACGACCTGTGGTTCCCGCTGATCCTGGCGCCGTCGGAAGAGACCAAAACGGTGACGCTCGGCGCGCAGCTCTTCCTCGGCCAGTTCGTCACCAACTGGAACGCCATCCTGGCCGCACTCTCGCTGGCGATCATGCCGGTGCTGACCCTCTACGTCATCTTCTCGCGGCAGCTGATCCGCGGCATCACATCCGGAGCCGTCAAGTGAGTCTAGAAAAACCCCTTCGCGTCGTCGTCGCAGGCCTCGGTAATATGGGGCGTAGCCATGCGCTGGCCTACCACACTAATCCGGGCTTCGAGATCGCGGCCCTGATCAACCGCTCCGACGTGCCGTTACCGGACGGGCTGTCGGGCTATGGCATCAGGCGCTCCTTCGACGACGCGTTGCGCGATGAAAAGCCGGATGTCGCCTGCATCGCCACCTATTCCGACAGCCATGCCGACTATGCGGTGAAGGCATTCGAGGCCGGCTGCCACGTCTTCGTCGAGAAGCCGCTCGCAACTACGGTGGCGGACGCCAAGCGCGTCGTCGCCGCGGCCAAGGCCAACGGCCGAAAATTGGTGATCGGCTACATCCTGCGCCACCACCCGTCCTGGGTCAGGCTGATCGCCGAGGCGCGCAAGCTCGGCGGCCCTTACGTGTTTCGCATGAACCTCAACCAGCAATCGTCAGGCCCGACCTGGCAGACGCACAAGCAGTTGATGCAGACGACGTCGCCGATCGTTGATTGCGGCGTGCACTATCTCGACGTGATGCTGCAGATCACCGACGCCAGGCCGGTCGAGGTGCGCGGCATGGGGCTGCGGCTGACCGAGGAGATCGCGCCGACAATGTACAATTACGGCCATCTCCAGGTGCTGTTCGACGACGGCTCGGTCGGCTGGTACGAAGCTGCCTGGGGACCGATGATTTCGGAAACGGCGTTCTTCGTGAAGGACGTGATGTCGCCCAATGGCTGCGTGTCGATCGTCATGAAGGAAGGTGTGAAGTCGGACGACATCGACACCCACACCAAGACCTCGACCATCCGCCTGCACAGCGCTGCGACGGGTGCGGACGGCAAGTTCGCCAGGCCGGACGAGATGCTGTCGATGGACGGCGAACCCGGCCACCAGGACCTCTGCGACCTCGAACAGGCCTTCGTGCTGAAGGCGATCCGGGAAGACATCGACCTGACCCGCCACCTGGACGACGCGGTGAAATCGCTCGCCGTCTGCCTTGCCGCCGATGAGAGCGTGCGCAGCGGCGCCCCAGTTAAGCTCTAGTAGGGCAAACTCTAGAACAAGGACGAAGCCGTGGGCTCGCTGGTAATCGAGAATGTGAAGAAGGCCTTCGGGCCGGTCGAGGTGCTGAAAGGCATCAACCTCGAAGTGACCGACGGCGAATTCGTCGTCTTCGTCGGCCCATCTGGCTGCGGCAAGTCAACCTTGCTCAGGGTCATCGCCGGGCTGGAGGATTCGACCTCCGGCAGGGTGGTGATCGACGGCGCCGATGTCTCGGCCACGCCCCCGGCAAAACGCGGCATCGCCATGGTGTTCCAGACGTACGCGCTCTACCCGCATCTGACGGTGAAGAACAATATGGGCCTCGGCCTCAAGCAGGCCGGCACGCCCGCCCCGGAGATCGAACGCCGCATCGGCGTCGCCTCGTCGATGCTGTCGCTGGAACCGTATCTCGAGCGGCGGCCGGCGGAACTGTCGGGCGGCCAGCGCCAGCGCGTCGCCATCGGCCGCGCCGTGGTGCGTGAGCCAAAACTGTTTCTCTTCGACGAGCCCTTGTCGAACCTCGATGCAGCGCTGCGCGTCAACACGCGGCTCGAGATCGCGCAGCTGCACCGGCGGCTGAAGGCGACGATGATCTACGTCACCCACGACCAGGTCGAGGCGATGACGCTGGCCGACAAGATCGTCGTGCTCAACGCCGGCCAGATCGAGCAGATCGGCGGCCCGATGGAGCTTTACAATTCGCCGGCAAACGAGTTCGTCGCCGGCTTTATCGGCTCGCCGAAGATGAATTTCATCGACGGCGCCAGATTGGGCGAGACGGCCAAGACGATCGGCGTGCGGCCGGAGCATCTGACCGTGGATCCAAGGTCCGGCGCGTGGAAGGGAACGGTGGTGCATGCCGAACATCTCGGCGCCGACACCAACCTCTATCTCGACTGCGAAAAGGCCGGGCTGATCACGGTCCGCATTTTCGGTGTCTACGACGCCGAGCCAGGTGCGACGCTGTATGCAACGCCGGAGCCGGGTAAGACATACCGGTTTGGGGCGGACGGGAAGACGATCAAGTAATCCTTCGCCGACAGCAACCACGGCGATCACACCGCGCCGAGCAGCACCGCGCCATGGATCGCCGCCTGCCAGCCCAGGGCCGCCCAGCGTATGTCCAGAGGCTCTACAACAAGCGAATGCGGCAGGCTGTCCGCGATGCGCTGCTTGAGCGTCTGGCGGGGATAGGACTTCATGTCGACAATGCCGCCACCGATCAGGATCGTCTGCGGGGAAAACAAAGCGGCTGCCGTTGCGATGGTCACCGCCTGCTGCCAGACGATCTCATCGAGCCATTCGCGCAGCGACGGCGGCTGCCCGGTTGCCGAAAACAGCTCGGCAACCGGGATATCGTAGTCCGCGGCAAGGTCGACAAGCGTTGCCCCTGAGGCGTAGGTCTCGACGCGGTTTGGCGGTCCGCTTTCGTCAGGCCGGTAGATCGGCATATGGCCGATTTCCAGCGCCCAGCCGCCGCCCCTGAAAATGCCGTCCTTGCCGAGATAGGCCGCACCGATGCCGGTGCCGAGATAGACCGCCAGCACTTCCTTTTGCCGCTTCACTGCGCCGGCGACGCTTTCACCGAGCAATTGCAGCACGACGTCGCGTTCGAGCCGCACGGGAACGCGGAGCCGCGATGCCAGTTCCGTACCCAGCCGGATGCCGTTCAGCTCGGGAATGTTGGCCGTGTGCAGCACCGTGTCGAAGTCGCGGTCGATGAACCCAGGCACCGTCGCAACGACCCGTGCAGGTTTGAGCCCGGCATCGCGGCAGGCTGCGGTGACCGCATCGGCCAACCCCGCCACAGGCGCGCCCTTGCGCAGTTGCGCGGTCGGGTAGGTGCGGGCGAAATCCACCGGGTGGCCGTGGTCGGCAAAGCCAACCTTGACCGACGTGCCGCCGATCTCGACCACGGCGATCGTGTCGTCCATCGTTTGATGCGTCATGCCAGCGTTTCCAGAAACTCCGAAAGACAGGCGCGGAATTCCAGCCGGTAGGCGGCGCGATCCTCCGATTTGGCTGTGATGGTGCAAAGCCGGGCCGACGGAATGAGCCCGGCCAGCGTCTGTGCGTCGTCCAGTCGATGGACGAGGTCATGGTCATGGCCGATGACAAGAGTCGGCACCGCGATAGCGCGGATCTCCGCCTCGCTCACGCCGGGACCATCGCCGGCGATCGCCGAAAGCAGCCTGCCGAACAGAACCGGGTCCGGGCGAGTGAAGAAGCCTTGCAGGCTGCCGAGATTGTCCGGCGCCAATCTGGCCAGTTCGCCGGCAACAGCGCTGTCATCGAACAGACGCCTGGCGTCTTGGGGCGAATGCCGCATCAAGAGATCGCCGACCACGGCATAGGGCCTCATATTGGCCGGTGCAGCCTGGGATACCCACGCAGGCCGGGCGAGCACCAGCGCCCGCACCCGCGCCGGCCTGTGCACCGCCAGGCGAAGCGCCAGCGCCGCGCCCATCGAGATGCCGCCGACGACGGCCGGGCCGAGGCCGAGATCGTCGGCCAGTGCATCGACGTCCTCGGCAAACGTCGCGATCGAAAGCCGCTCGACCGGCCCGTAGCCGGATCCACCCTGGCCACGGCATTCGAGCGTCACCCGCCGTGTCTGCGGCAGGTCGGGAAACACGTCGGCGACCTGCGTCTCATCGCCGCCCAGCCCATGCTGGAAGATGACGGAAAGGCCGACGCCGACGTCCCGGTAGGCAAGGTCGACGCCATCTCGGCTGAAGGTCTTTTTCACGTGTCGTCGCTCGCTTCCAGCACGGTGCGCAGAAAGGCGCCCACGCCGGGCGCCTCGGCCTCTGTCAGGCCATGCGTGATCAGGGGTCCGTCGAAGCCAGCGGCTTTCAGGCGGCCGATGAAATGCGGGAAGTCGACCACGCCCTTTCCGGCTGCGGCAAAACTGCCATCGGCATGGCGGTCCTTGGCATGGGCTAGGCCGATTTCACCCGCCAGCAAGCCGACGGCCTCGTCGATCAGGCGATGGCGCTCCGCGCTGTCGGCCACTTCGAACAGATTGGCCGGGTCGAGCACGATGCGCAGCCGCGTGCTGTTCATTTCGTCCAGCAGGCGGCGTGCGGCCCGGGCGTTGGAGACGACATTGGCCAGTTCCGGTTCGATGCCAAGCTCGATGTCGAAGCGCTCGGCAATCGCAATCGCCGCTTCCATGTCCATCCGCAGATCGCTCCATGCTGCCTCGCTCGCATTGTCGGGATGCCAGCGCCACTGATCCTGCGCATCCCTTGTGCCGGTGCACAGCGTGATCAGACGGGTGCCCATATCGGCGCATGACGCGGCCAGGACCTCAAGCCGGGCGAGGCCCTGGATGCGAACCGAGCGATCCGGGTGGATCATGTTGTAGGTTCCCGAAACCGCCGCGATCGAAACCCCGGTTTCACCGCTGGCCTCAGCGACGGACCGGGCCGCGCCGAGCTCAATGCTGTCCGGCATCGACGGCAGTCCAAGGCACGCCATGTTGAACTGCGCCGCCGTGTAGCCGCCGTCCGCCACCGCGCGCAGCACCGGCAGAGCGCCGGTGGTGGCGAAGGTCTTGGCGAAAATCCCAAGCTGCATCACACCACCCCGTCGACATCGGCCAGACGGACGGCGCGGCCGCCGGCAGCGGCCGAGCGGGCGATGGCCGCCATGCCCCTGACCGAGGCGATGCCGTCCTCGATGCCGGCGCCGATCATCGGCGCGCCATTCAGCACGACATCGGCAAAGCCTTCGAGCTGGCGGCGATAGAAGTGGCCATCCGCGCCAAGCGTCCGATGCCAACTGCCATCGGCCTCGCGGAAAATGTCGACCTCGCTGCTCTTGTAGTACCAGGGGTTATACGTCTTCGCGAGAACGCTGCCGTTCTGGCCATAGATCTGGAACCCTTCGTGCCAGTCCATGCGCACGGCGACCGTCAGGTCGAGATGGCCGATCGTGCCGTCGGCGAAGATGGTGGTGATGAACCAGCAATAGGCGCCATAGCGCTCGGTGAGCCGGGCCTCGACCGCCTCGATCGGCCTGTGCAGATGGCGCGCCGTATCGAGGAGATGGCTGCCATGCGCCAGCATGTAGTATTGGCGCAGATCCGCCTTGGGATTGACGGCAGGCTTGCGCGCCTTGGCGCTGGTGATGATCAGCGGTTGCACCGCATCGGTCATCGGGTAGCGGTGGGTGCTGTCGCAGTACCAGCCCTTGAACGCCAGCCGCTCGCCCATTTCGTCGTCGACGAAAGCCTTGGCCGCCTGGATGCCGGGATCGAAGCGCTTCATATGGCCGACCTGAAGCACCTTGCCGCTCTTGTCGAGCGTGGCCCGCAAGCCTTCGACCTCCTCGACCGAAACGCCCAGCGGCTTTTCGCAAAGCACATGCTTGCCGGCATCGAGCGCCAGTTCCGCGGCCTTGACGTGAAAAATGTCCGATGTCGCGATGATGACGGCATCGAGATCGGGATCGGCCAGCATCAGGCCGTAGTCGGCATAGGATTTTTCAGGCGCGTAGGTCGCGGCCATCCTGTTGCGCAGATCGTCGGCGACATCGCAGATGGCATAGAGATCGGCATTGCGTGCCTTGGTGCAGGATTCGAAATGCGCCGCCTGGGCAATCGGACCGCAGCCGAGCACGCCGACACGCAGCCGCTTTTCGTCTTTGCGAGGCATGGAATCTCTCCTGATTAGCGCGCGGCGAGGCCGCGAAGTTGAAATTGCGGATCGCCCGACAAAGCTGCCTGATGCAGCAGACAGGCAGCGCCCAATGCCGGACCGTCGGCGCCGACGCGCGACAGTTCGACTGTGGGAACCGGATAACCTTCAGCCAGGAAGTCCGAGAGGAAAGCTTCCACCTGTTTGGCGACAAAGGGATAGACAGCATTGACCGAGCCGGAGAGGATGATGCGCTCCGGCTGCAAGGTGCAGGCAAGTGTCGCCAGCCCGCGACCGAACCAGAGCGCCCAGTCGCGCGCGGTGGCAACGGCTGCCGGATCGCCATCGGCCAATGCCGCCACAAACTCATGCAGGCCGGCGCGCAGTCCGCTTATGTGCAAATAGCGAGCCAGCAACGCATCCTTGCCGACATAGGATTCCAGCCGCCCCGGGCGCTTCGCGTCGAAGACAAAACCTTCGTCGCCAATGCGAAGATGACCGATTTCGCCGACGCCGCCGAGCCGGCCGCGATGCAGCCTGCCGGCATTGATGATGCCGCCGCCAACGCCGTTCTCGATCAGGATGACCAGAGCATCCTCGCCGTCCTTTCCTGGCCGCGACCGGTATGTCTCGGCCACCGCCACGGCATTGGCATCGTTTTCCAAGAGGATTGGAAAGTCCGCGCCAAAGGCAGTGCGCAAAAGCTCCGCCAGATTGACCCCGTGCCAGCCAAGGATGGTGGCATGGTATGAAATCCCGTCGGCGGCGGGGAAGCCGGGCACGGCGACATTGAGCCCGTAGGGGCGCGTACCCGCAGGCAATTGCGAGCGGATCTCGGCGACGAGTTCCCCGATGATGTCGACCGCGGCTTCGGGCGTGCTACCGGGGCCGGCAAATGCCCTAGAGGCGCTCGCACGCCGCGCGCCGGCAAGGTCGACAGCCACGACTGCTATCCAGTTGACGCCGATATAAGCGCCAAGGAAGAAGCCGCCATTGCCGTCGATCTCGACCAGGATACCGGGACGGCCGACCCGACCCTCGCTATCCTGCTCGTCATCCGTTCCATCCGACCGCTCGCGCGCCAGACCGGCTTCGGTCAGCCCCAGCACCAGGGCGCCGGTGGTCGACCGGGTCAGGCCGAGATCGCGTGCGAGCGCCGCTCGGCTCGACGCGCCGGCACGAAACAGCGCCGCAAGTGCCCGCGTTTCGTTCGGCCGAAGATCGGTCGACACCAGCACGTCGTTCTCCACAATTTGTTTGATTGGCATACTAATAGAATTTCTAGGCGGTTTGAAAGGCCAACGTTGGGTGCATTGCACCAAATTATTCAGCATCCGCAAGCCATTGACCCAAGTTTCAAACGATGATTTGTATCAGAAGCTTACAAATGGGAGGATGCGATGCCGGTTCTAGCGCGTCTCGAACACATCGTGAAGGATTTCGGTGCCGTTCGCGCGCTGGACAATGTCTCGCTCGACATCAATGAGGGCGAGGTTCTCGGCATGATGGGCGACAATGGTGCCGGCAAATCGACGCTGGTCAAAACCATCGCCGGAAATTTCCAGCCGACGTCAGGCACCTCCCAAGCGTGTCCTCCGGCCGCATCGGCCGGGGGACATCTCCTCGAAGGCAGGCTTGTCAGTTGCCCGCTTCGCAGTCAGAGACTGCTTGCGTCTCTCCAGCAGGCGATCAGATGACCGTCGCCGGCCCGCCTGACGGGTGGTTGCGCCTTTCGGCAATCGGGCAGCGCGACAGGACAGCGGGCGGCAAAGGAGCATCCGGAGGTCTCGGCATCGTGTGCCGCGACGTCGAGCTGAGCCGGAGCCTTCGGCGCCGTCTCATCCGAGGAGGCGGCCAGAAGCAGCTTCGTGTAGGGGTGGTTGGGGCCACGGAAAATCTGCTCGGATGAGCCGGTCTCGACCAGCCGGCCGCGATAAAGCACGCCGATCCGGTCAGCCATATAGCGCACCACCCTGAGGTCGTGGCTGATGAACAGATAGGTGGTGTCCTTGTCGCGCTGCAGGTCGTTGAGCAAATTGAGCACGGTCGCCTGCACGGAAACGTCGAGCGCAGAGGTTGGCTCGTCCAGCACCACGAGCTTCGGCACGCCGGCAAAGGCGCGCGCAATCGCCGCACGTTGGCGCTGGCCACCAGACAGCGATCTCGGCTTCTGGTCGACGGTCGTAGCGGCAAGACGAACCGAGGCCAGGAGATCGGCGACACGCTGCTTCACCTCGCTGCGGCCGAAGCCGGCGAGCCGCCGCAGCGGACGGCCGAGGATCCTGCCGATCCGCTGGCGCGGATTGAGCGTGCGGTCGGGTGACTGGAACACCATCTGCACGTCGCGCCGTTCGCTCAGGCTTCTTTTCTCGACGCGCGGCGCGACAGTGCTGCCGAACAGCTCGACCGACCCAGCGTCCGGCGTCTGGAGGCCAGTCACGATCCTTGCCAATGTCGACTTGCCGGAGCCGGATTCGCCGATCAGCCCGAACGTCTCGCCCTGGGCTATCTCCAGGTCGATATCGTGCAGGACGGCCTGGGAGCCGAAGGCGTGGCTGATGCCTTTGCAGGCGACGGCGATCGGACGTGCGGCTTCCGGTTGATCGCTGCGGACAGGCTTCGACGGGCCGGTTGTGTGCATCTCGGCCAGCCTGCCGTCGCGCTTGGTGAAGTTGAGCGCCGGGATCGAGGCGATCAGCGCCTTGGTGTACGCGTGAACAGGGTTCTCGAAGACATCGTTGGCGATGCCGCTTTCGACCACCGTCCCCGACTGCATCACGGCCACCCGATCGCAGGCCCGGCGGACCATGTTGATGTCATGGCTGATCAGCAGAACGCTGGTTTGGTGATCGCGGCGCAAGTCCTGCAGGATGGCGACGATCTCGGACTGGACGCTGGCGTCAAGCGCCGTCGTCGGCTCGTCCAGCACCAGCAGCGACGGGTCGAGCGCAATGGCAATCGCGATGTTGGCGCGCTGCTGCATGCCGCCCGACAATTCGTGCGGATAGAGATCGAGCACCCGCTCCGGATTGCTCACCCTGACGCGGCCGAGCAGCTCGGCGGCGCGGGTGCGTGCTTCGTCCTGCCGAACCGGGCGATGCCGCATGATCGTCTCGGTGATCTGCCGGCCAATAGTCATGGCCGGATTGAGCGCCGCACCCGGATGCTGGTAGACGGCCGCGATGCGATCGCCCCTTAGCCGGCGCAGCTGTTCGCCGGAGAGATTGCGGATCTCGCGGCCCTGGAACTCGAGCGCCGACGCGGCGATCCGGGCGTTGCGCGGCAGATAGCGCAGAATAGCGAGTGCCACCGAGCTTTTGCCCGAGCCGGACTCGCCGACAAGGCCGAGCGCTTCGCCTTCGCCGATGGTGAGCGACACGCCGTTGACGGCCGGATGCGATCCCCGGCGTTCATCATAGGCGACGGTGAGCTGCTCGACGTTCAGAACCGATGACGACATGTCTTGCTGAAACCACTTTCTTTCGGCGCGGTCTTCGAGGGCAATCGCTTCCGCTTTCGCGCCGCACAATCTCTATAAAATTACTCGAATTAAGCTGGAGCGCAATCTACCTTTCACCGCTCAGGAGAGATTGTCGCAGCCGGTCGAGGCATCGCGACGGTCGCCTGAAGCAGTTCTGCAAGGAGACCGGCATGGCACGCGACCACATGATCCTCAGCGCGTTTTTCTTCAATCCGCAGGGCGATCATCGCATGTCGTGGCGCCATCCGCGCGCGCCGGGACGCGAAGTGCTCGACTTCGGCTTCTATCGCGATCTAGTGCAGGCGGCGGAGCGCGCCAGGATCGATACGATCTTTGTCGCCGACCATGTCGCGATCTGGGATTCCGTACAGAGCGGCGTCGCCCACTACGCCAACGCCCGCCTGGAACCGCTGACGCTGTTGTCGGCGCTTGCCGGCGTGACCAGGCATATCGGCCTCATCACCACCGCCTCGAGCTCCTACAGCGAGCCCTACAATGTCGCCCGCATGTTTGCCTCGCTCGACCATATCAGCAAGGGCAGGGCGTCGTGGAATGTCGTGACGTCGGCCATGGACGAGGAGGCCCGCAATTTCGGCCGCGACGGCAATATCGAGCACGCCTTTCGGTATGAGCGCGCTACCGAATTCCTCGATATCGTCAAGGCGCTGTGGGACAGCTGGGAAGACGAGGCGCTACTGATCGACAAGGCATCGGGCTATTTCGCCGATCCCGACAAGGTCCATGCGATCAACCACAAGGGCCCGCACTTCAAGGTGCGCGGACCGCTCAATGTCTCGCGCCCGCCGCAGGGCCATCCGCTGATCGTCCAGGCCGGCTCGTCCGAAGACGGCAAGAATTTCGCTACCGCGCATGCCGATGCGCACTTTGCCATCTACAGCACCAAGGAAGACGGCATCAAATATAGGCAGGACATCAACGAGCGCCTCGCCCGTTACGGCCGCAAGCCCGAGAGCTTCAAGATCCTGCCGGGCATCCTGCCGATCGTCGCAGCTTCCGAAGCGGAGGGACGCGAGCGGCAGGAGTATCTGCAGAGCTTGCTTCCCGATCGGGTCGGCATCGACCTTCTCTCGAGCTGGAGCGGCGTCGATCTCTCCGTATATCCGCCGGACGGCCCGCTGCCGCCGCTGCCGGACGAGAGTACCTTCAATGGCGGCCGCACCTCGCTCAATCGAGTCAAGGAATGGTCGAAGCAGAACCTCACTCTGCGCGAGATCGCTCGCAAGCTCGCCAACAGCGGTTCGGTGCCGACCGTCGTCGGCACACCGAACCAGATCGCCGATCAGCTGCAGGACTGGTTCGAGGCAGGTGCCGCCGACGGCTTCAACCTGATGTTCCCGCTGCTGCCGGAGGATTGGGTGAATTTTGCCGAGCAGGTCGTGCCGGAACTGCAGCGCCGCGGCGTATTCCCCACCGAATATGCGCCGGGGACGCTGCGGGACCGTTTCGGCCTGGCGCGGCCGGCCAACCGCTTCACCGAACAGCGCGACAATGTGCGCGCCGTATCCTGACTTGGAGCAATTGGTATGACCGCAGCGCCAAAACTCCAGCCCCGCGAAGCCACGGCTCCGCAACTCATCAATGTTCTGCACAGCCCCAAGCGCATTCGGGTCAAATTCGCCGGCCGCACCATCGCCGACAGCCGCAACGTCCTGGTGCTGCGCTCCAACCATTTCCTGCCGATCTATTTCTTCCCGGCATCCTCGGTGGACCGCTCGCTCTTGAAGCCGTCCGAGCATAGCCAGCCCCATCCCGTCGGTGGCGAAACCACCTATTGGAACCTGGAGACGGGAGAAAAAGCTTCGCCCAACGCGGCCTGGTCGCTTGTCGCGCCGCCGGATGAAAGCCTGTCGCCGCTGGCCGGACGCATCGCCTTCACCTGGAAAGCGGTCGACCAATGGTTCGAGGAGGAGGAAGAAGTCTTCGTCCACGCCCGCGATCCATACGCACGCATCGATGTGCTGCAGAGTTCAAGTCACGTCCAGATCTGGTTCGACGGCGAACTGATCGCCGACAGCCATCGCCCGGTGCTGCTGTTCGAAACGCATCTACCGACGCGTTTCTACCTGCACCCGGACGATGTCAGGCTCGACCGGCTAACCGCTTCGGACAGCACGACGCGCTGTCCCTACAAGGGCATCGCCTCCTACTGGTCGGGCCGGCGCGCCGACGGTTCGGTAAGCCCCGATGTCGCCTGGAGCTACCGCGATCCCATTGCCGAAATGCCCAAAATCAGGGGCCTCATCGCCTTTTACCCGCAAGCCGTCGACCGCATCCATCTCGACGGCGAACCAGTCGCTTAAGCCATTCAACAGTCATTTCAGACAGGGGTTTCAAAATGACCAAACGCAACGATATCGATACGCTTCGCAATCTGTCCGGCGACATCTGGAACGTCGCCGTCGATGAGCACCAGGCCGGCTTCCTCAAGCGCCGCGATCTCCTAAAATACGCAGCCTTGATCGGCCTCACCGGCTTTGCCGCCTCGCAGGGACTTGTTGGTTTCGGCACGGCGCGCGCTGCCGGCGCCGGCGGCACGGTCCGCGTTGGGCTCGGACAGCCGACCAAGGCGATCGATCCCGTCTCTATCACCGATCCGGCCAGCATCGGCGTCATCAGCCAGGTCGGCGAATATCTCATCCTCGACGATCCCAAGGACGGTCTGCAGCCCAAGCTCGCTCTGTCGTGGGAGGCCGACGAGACCGCCAGCCGCTGGACCTTCAAATTGCGGCCGGGCGTGAAATTCCACGACGGCCGCACCGTCACCGCCAAGGATGTGGTGGCGAGCTTCGAGCGGCTGGTCGATCCGGCCAGCGGTTCGTCCGCTTTGTCGGCCTATAAGGGCATCCTGTCCAAGGGCGGCGCCAAGGTCGTCGACGACCAGACAGTCGCCTTCGACCTCGACGGGCCCAACAGCAACTTCCCCTTCTATGTCTCCTCCGACGTCTACAATGCCGTCATCCTGCCGGCCGACTATGCCGGCGATTTCGAGAAGAATTTCAACGGCACCGGCCCGTTCAAGCTCGAATCCTTCCGCCCCAAGCAGGGCGCCAGCTTCGTGCGCAACCCTGACTATTGGGGCGACAAGGCGCTGCCCGACCGCCTCGAAATCAAGTTCTTCGACGACGAGCAGGCGCAGGTGCTGGCGCTGCAGGCCGGCCAGCTCGACGTCATCCCGAGCACGACCCGGCTCGAATTGGCGATCGAGGGCAATCCCAACTTCAAGCTGCTCAGCGTGCAGGCAAGCTCGCATGACGAGGTGCATCTGCGGACCGACCAGGCGCCGTTCACCGACAAGCGCATCCGCCGCGCACTGGCGCTCACCATCGATCGCGAGGCGGTGGTCAAGGGCTTGCTCAAGGGCCGCGCCATTGTCGGCAACGACACGCCGTTTGCGCCGATCTTCCCCTCGGCCGATCCGTCGGTGCCGCAGCGCAAGCAGGACATCGCCGAGGCCAAGCGCCTGCTTGGCGAGGCCGGCGTGCCGAACGGCTTCCCGGTGACGCTGACCACCGAACGCGCCTATGACATTCCCGACTATGCGGTGCTGATCCAGAACTTCGCCAAGAAGGCCGGCATCGACATCAAGCTCAACGTGCTGCCGCAGGACGCCTATTATGGCTCGGCGAAGTTCGGCTCGTCGCCATGGCTCGATTCCAATCTCGGCATTACCGATTTCGGACATCGCGGCACGCCCGACATCTTCCTCAACGCGACGCTGAAGAGTTCGGGCGCCTGGAACGCCGCGCATCTCAACAACCCGGCCTATGACGGGCTGCTGCTCGAATACGGCAAGGCCCGCGACCTTCAGGCGCAACGCCTTGCCGCGGGCAAGATCCAGACCTTGCTGCTGGATGAGACGCCGCTGATCATCAGCTACTTCTCGCAATACAGCCGCATCGTCTCATCGAAGGTCGAGGGCGTCCGCTTCACGGCAATCTCGCATCTGCTGCTCGACCGCGTGACGTTCGCCCAGGCATGATTGCGAGACGTCCAGCCACTCCGGGCACCGGAATCCGATGCTGACCGGCCGCACTGTGTCGGTGCGGGCAGCCTCGCTTCTGCTCACGCTGTGGTTGGTCAGCATGCTGGTGTTCTTCGCCGGGCAGGTCCTGCCCGGCGATGTCGGCCGCCTCATGCTCGGACCGTTCGCCGATGCCGAGGCCGTCGCGGCGCTGAACAGGCAGCTCGGCGCCGACCAGCCGGTGCTCGTGCAATACTGGCACTGGTTCAGCAGCGTGCTGTCAGGCGACTTCGGCACCTCCCTGTCGCTGCGTTTGCCGGTGGCGCCCTTCGTTCTGGAAAGCTTCAAGCGCTCGGCGGCCCTTGCCGGAATTATCCTCGTCTTTCTGCTGCCGCTGGGCATCGGCGCCGGCATCGTCGCCGGTCTCAACCAGGGCCGCTTTATCGACCGCCTGATCGTACTCGCCGGCGTGTCCTTCGGCATTGTCCCGGACTTCGTCTCCGGCCTGCTGTTGCTCATCGTCTTCGGCCTGTGGCTGAACTGGTTCCCGATCACCGGCGCTGCTCCCGATGGCGCCGGGCTGTGGGTCAGTGGCTATTACCTGATCCTGCCGGCGCTGCCGCTGGTGCTGAACCTTGCCGGCTACATCACCCGCATGACGCGGGCCGGCGTGATCGAGGCGCTGGCCGCCGACTATACGCGCACCGCCGTCCTGAAAGGCCTCGAGCGTCGCGAAATCCTCATCCGGCACGTGCTGCGCAATGCGCTGACGCCGACCGTCGCCGTGCTCGCGACGCAGACCGGTTACATGCTTGGCGGGCTGGTGGTCATCGAAGCGCTGTTCGGCATACAGGGCCTCGGCAACCTTGTCCTCAACGCCGCCAAGTCGCGTGACTTCCCGATGCTCGAAGCCGGCGTGCTGGTCATGGCGACCATCTTCGTGCTGTCGGCCGCGGCAGGCGATCTCGTGAATGCCTTGCTCGATCCGCGGCAGCGCCGCCGTGTCTCGCCATGATGGAACTGATGGAATTGCCGGAGCGCCGTACGCTGGGCTGGCGGGCAGCAAGTCGCATCCGCGAGACTGTTTCGCAGCTGCCGCCCTCGGTCATCATCGGCTCGCTGATCCTGCTGTTCTGGGTCGGCTGTGCCGTGTTCGGCAGCCTGTTTGTGCCCTACGATCCCTATGCCGAGGATTTCCTCGTCATGCTGGCGCCGCCCGACGCTGCGCACTGGTTCGGCACCGACCAGCTCGGCCGTGACGTGCTGTCGCGCATCGTCGTCGGCTCGCGTGACATCCTGCTGGTCGCGCCGGCAGCAACCCTGCTCGGCGTTGCCGCCGGCAGCGTGCTTGGGCTCGTGCTCGGCTATTTCGACGGGCTGGTCGACGCCATCGGCGCCAGGCTGCTCGACACGCTGATGGCTTTTCCCTTCATCGTGCTCGTCACCATGACGCTGGTCGCGCTCGGGCCGTCCAACCTCACCGTCATCCTGGTGATCGGCATCGCCTATGCGCCGCTGGTGGCGCGAACGGTGCGCGCCGCCGTGCGCGAACAGCGCGAACGCGACTATGTCAGCGCCGCTCGTCTCGGCGGCGAGAGCGCTCTTTCCATCATGTTCCTCGAGATCCTGCCTAATGTCAGGGAAACCATCCTCATCGAGCTGGTCACAAGGCTTGGCTACGCCTTCTTTTCGATCGCCACGCTGAGCTTCCTCGGCCTCGGCATCCAGCCTCCCTCAGCCGATTGGGGACTGGCGGTCGCCGACGGCTACGGCTTCCTGACCGGCGGCAAATGGTGGGTGGTGATCTTCAACTCCGCAGCCATCGTTTCGCTTGTCATGGCAACCAATCTGATCGCGCAAGGCATGGGGGCCTTTGAAAACAGCGACCGGTGAAGAGCGGAACGCTCAGCAAAGCTGACGCGCATCGCGGACCGTGCGCTAAAATCGTTCCTCGTGATTCGGCTCTGACAGGGCCTCAAAGCAAGGAACGGCATGAGCAAGGCCCTCATTACATTCGCATTGGTCGCGGTGCTCACCGCATTGCTCATGGCGCTCAGCCTGGCGGTGGCCAGGCACGGCTATCCCTATGGCGCGATCGGCGTGAGGCGGCTGGACGGCATCGCCGATGCCGGGTCGTTCCTGCCACTCGCCGCCGTCTATTTTTTCGGCGCCATGCTGATGATGATCCTGCCGATCCGCGCCGCCGGCATCGTCTTGACCCATGCTGCGGATGCGCTGTTCTGGGCTGTGATTGCCCTGTTCGCCACAATTGTCGGCTGTCTCGTCGCCCGCTGGGCTTTCGGCCAGAGCAGCGTGCTGTGGGCGCTCCTGAACTGGCGTTTCCTGTTCGCCGCGGCCATCGTTGGCAGCCATTTCACCATGAACGAGCTGCGCCGCAACATCCTGCTCAGGAGCTTGTTCTTCGTCATCTTCGCCGCGGCGACGCTGGCTTGCCTGTTCTGGACTTTTCCGACCTGACAGGGCCGCTTCATATTGTCCATCTTGAGGTCGCGGCTTTCATAGCCGCGCGCCATCGGCTATCCAGTCCGCAGCTAGATTTCAGCCCTCACAGTGTCGTCATTTGTCTGATAAATAATTCAGGCATACGGCACCCCCAGCGAACCAATACAAGGAAACCGCGACATGAGCCTGTTTCGTAAAAATCTGATCGATGGCGAGTGGGTGGGCGAGGCCGGCTCGCGCAACATCAATCCCTCGAACACGGGCGATGTCGTTGGCGAATATGCCTCGGCCGGCGCCGAACAGGCAAAGCAGGCCATAGCGGCGGCCAAAGCCGCCTTCCCGGCCTGGTCGCGTTCGGCGCCGCTGGTGCGCCACGCCGTGCTGAAAAAGGCGTCGGACGAGATCATGGCGCGCAAGGACGAGATCGGCCGCGCGCTGTCGCGCGAAGAGGGCAAGACGCTGGCCGAGGGCATTGGCGAGACCATCCGCGCCGCCCAGATCTTCGACTTCTTCGCCGGCGAGACGCTGCGCCTGTCGGGTGAATTGGTGCCCAGCGCGCGCCCGGGCGTCGGCGTCGAGATCACCCGCGAGGCCGTTGGCGTCGTCGGCATCATTACGCCGTGGAATTTCCCGATCGCCATTCCCACCTGGAAGATCGCGCCGGCGCTCGCCCACGGCAACACCATCGTCTTCAAGCCAGCCGAACTCGTTCCCGAAAGCGCCTGGACCATCGTCGACATCTTGCACCGCGCCGGCCTGCCGAAAGGCGTGCTCAATTTGGTCATGGGCAAGGGCTCGGTGGTCGGCCAGGCCATGCTCGACAGCCCCGACCTCAACGCCATCACCTTCACCGGCTCGGTCGGCACCGGCAGACGCGTGGCCGCGGCAAGCGTCGAGCACATGCGCAAGTTCCAGCTCGAAATGGGCGGCAAGAATCCGATGGTCGTGCTCGACGACGCCGACCTCGCCACGGCGGTCGAGTGCGCCATCAACGGCGCCTATTTCTCGACTGGCCAGCGCTGCACGGCCTCGTCGCGCCTGGTGGTGACCGAAGGCATTCATGACCGCTTCGTTGCCGTGCTCAAGGAGCGCCTGGAAAAACTCGTCATCGGCGATGCGCTTGATGCCAAGACCCAGATCGGGCCCGTCGTCGATGCGAGCCAGCTGAAGCAGGACGAGGACTATATCGCCATCGGCAGCCAGGAAGGCGCCAACCTCGCCTTCGGCGGCGAGCGGCTGGATCGCGAAACGCCCGGCTTCTACCTCCGGCCGGCGCTGTTCACCGAGAGCACCAACGCCATGCGCATTTCGCGGGAAGAAATCTTCGGCCCGGTAGCCAACGTCATTCGCGTCAAGGACTATGACGAGGCGCTTGCGGTTGCCAACGACACGCCCTTCGGCCTGACCTCCGGGATATGCACCTCTAGCCTCAAGCATGCCACGCATTTCCGGCGCAATTCCGAGGCCGGCATGGTGATGGTCAATCTGCCGACCGCCGGCGTCGATTTCCACGTCCCGTTCGGTGGCCGAAAGGGATCGAGCTACGGCCCGCGCGAGCAGGGCCGCTATGCCGCGGAGTTCTACACCACGGTGAAGACAGCCTATACATTCGCCGGCTGATCGACGGGTGACCCGATGGCAGCGGCGAAAGAGGACCTGACCTGGCTCAACCCGCCGCTGCACCATGCCTTCGGCGATGGCATCGTGCATGTGCGCACCGCCGGGGAAACCGACTTCTGGCGCGAAACCTTCTACGGTTTCTGGCGTGACAATGGCCATTTCCTGTATCGGCCGGTCGAGGGTGACTTCAGCGCCGAAGTCACGGTCAAGGGCGACTACAAGGTGCTCTACGACCAGGCCGGGCTGATGCTGCGGCTGAGTGAAACGCACTGGATCAAGGCCGGCATCGAATACACCGACGGGCTGGCTTACTTTTCGGTGGTGGTCACCAACGACACCTCGGACTGGTCGCTGCTCAGCATTCCCACCGGCCCCGACGGCGTGCGCATCCGGCTGACCCGCCATGCCGAGGCGATCCGCATCCAATATCTTGATACCACCGATGGCAAGTGGAAGCCGGTGCGGCTGGCTTATTTCCCGATCTCCAAATCCGTCGATGTCGGCATGATGTGCTGCTCGCCGCAGCGCGAAGGGTTTGAGGTAACATTCTCCGGCTTTACTGTCGGCCCGCCGATTTCCAGGCAATTGCACGACTGACGGCCATATCGATGGCGGACTAACCGTCTGCCCGATGCTGGAAGAACTGCAAAAACAGCTCCCGTTCGGTGGTTATGTCGAGCTTCTCGTAGATGCGGCGGCGGTGGTTCTTCACCGTGCCGACGGCGATGCCGAGCCGTTCCGCGATGTTGGCGGTCGGATGTCCCGCCAGGATCAACTCAACCAATTCCCGCTCGCGCAGCGACAGTTCCGGCCACAGGCTCGCCGGGATGGTCGGCTCCTGCCGGGGCGAGGCGCCGGGGCCGGTCGGCGCCGATGTGCGGGAGAATTCCGTCCCCCGCGCCTCAATGTCGAGTGCATGCAGCGCCTCGAACACCGGCAGCCGCTCGTCCAGCAGGGCGATCTCGCTCTCCTTGAAGGTGGAGGTCGAGCGGTCGAGGAAGATGCCGAGGCACCAGTCGCCGCCATCGGCCAGCATGATGCCGACCTCATCGCAGATTTCCGACTGCGCCAGGAAGCCGGCTATGTACTGGCCGCGCTTGGCCTCGTCATCGGCAAGCCGCTTCAGCGGCAGGATGCCCAGCCTCTGCTCACGCCGCCACGAGGCATAGAACGGGTCGAAGACGTAGTAATTGTCGAGATAGCGCCGGACCATCTCGTCGGAGAAGCGCCGGTGCTTGATGAATTCCGGCGTCTGCGTCGCCGAATATCGTGTCACGGTGACGAGATCGTGCTCGATATCGGCGCCGATCAGGTCAATCAGGCAGTCGACATGCCTGTCCGTACCGGTGGCGGCAATCGCCCTGGCGAGCGGCCCCCAGATATTGCCCATGCGCATGCCCTTTTCTCGGCGATCCCGGTCCGGCGGTCATTGTGTCTTTTGGCATATGGCGCAAGGCCGCCCAAGGAATCTAGCTTGAGCCATCCTAGAGCAATCCCGAGGCGACCGTGACCCAACCCAACCTCACCAGCCCCATCGTCGGCAATCCAATCGTCATCGGCATCGACGCCGGCGGCACCATGACCGACACGATCCTTGTCGATCAGGACGGCCACTTCAAGATCGGCAAGTCGGCAACCACGCCGAAGAACGAGGCCGAAGGCTTCCTCGCATCGGCCGAAGACGCGGCGGATGCCTGGGGCATCTCGCTGGAGCAGCTGTTCTCCGGCGTCAACGTCGTGCTCTATTCCGGCACCGGCATGCTCAACACACTGTTGTCGCGCACCGGGCGCCGGCTGGGCCTGATCACCACCAAGGGTCTCGAAGACATGATCCTGATGGGTCGCGGCCTGCAGGCCTGGGCCGACTATTCCTATGCCGACCGGCTGCATGCGGTGACGCACCACCATCCCGATCCGCTGGTGCCGCGCCGTCGCACCCATGGCGTCACCGAGCGCATCGACCAGTTCGGCGACATCGTGCTGCCGCTCTACGAGCATGAAGTCGCGATTGCGGCCAGGAAGCTGATTGCCGACAAGGTCGAGGCGATCTGCATCATGACCATCTTCTCGCACGTCAATCCGGTGCACGAAAAGCGCATCGCCGAGATATGCCGCGAGGAGGTGCTGAAAGCCGGCGCCGACATCCTCATCTACACCAGCCACGAGGTCCGCCCGGTCATCCGCGAACAGTCGCGGCTGAACTCGGTGCTGATCGAAGCCTACGCGACGTCGCGCGGCCGCAAGCAGCTTAGGGGTATCGAGGACGTTTCGAAAAAATACGGCTTCAAATACGGCGTGCAGACGCTGCTGTCCTTTGGCGGCCTGACCTCAATCAACCATCCGCGCCTGCACGAAACCATTATTTCCGGCCCGATCGGCGGTATTCTCGGCGCGGCCTATGTCGGCAAGCTCATCGGCAACGACTCCCTGATCTGCTCGGACATGGGCGGCACCTCCTTCGACATGGGCGTCATCTCGCGCGGCCAGACGCGGATCGAGAACGAGCCGCTGATGGACCGTTTCAAGCTCAACGTGCCGACGCTGCATCTCGACACGATCGGCGCCGGCGCCGGCATGATCCTCAAGGTCGACCCGCTGACCAAGAAAGTCTCGCTCGGGCCGGAAAGCGCCGGTTCCGACCCCGGCCCCATCTGCTTCGCCAAGGGCGGCACTGAACCCACCATCGCCGATTGCGACGCCATACTAGGCCGCCTCAACCCGTATTATTTCCTCGGCGGCAAGGTCGTCTTGCAGGTCGAGAAGGCGCGCAAAGCGTTTGAGGAAAAATGCTCCAGCATCCTTGGCGTCGGTGTCGAGGAGGCTGCCGAAGGCATGATCGACATGCTGGAAGCCGATGCCAACAACGCGCTGCGCCGGGTCATCTCCGGCCAGGGCATCCATCCCTCGGAATTCACGCTGCTGTCCTATGGCGGCTCGGGTCCGCTGCATCTGGCCGGCTGCTCCAGGGGCATCGGCTTCAAGGACATCATCACCTTCCAGTTTGCCGCCGCCTTCTCGGCCTTCGGCTGCACCACCGCCGATTTCATGCGTCGGCATTCGGTCTCGACGCAGCACGACATCGGCGCCCGCGCAAGCGATGACGAGCTGCTCGCTTTCGGCAAGAAGGTCACCGACGTCTGGAATGATCTCACCAAGGCGGCGGTCGACGAGATGATCAGCGACGGCCATATCAGAGACAAGATCAAGACCGTGCCTTTCCTGATGATGCGCTACACCGGCCAGCTCGAGGATGTCGAGGTCATGGCACCGCTTGCCGAGGTCAATTCGGCTGACGACATGCGTAGGGTCATCGACGAATTCGAGGCGGTCTACGCCAAGGTCAACCATCGCGTTTCGCGCTATGGCGAAGCCGGCTTCACCATCACCGAGCTCGGATTGATCGCCACCGCCGACAAGGTCAAGCCGGTGCTCTTGAAGCGCCCGCTCGGCAAGTCGGCCCCGGCAGCAGCGCACAAGGGCGTGCGCGAGGCCTATATCGGGGGACGCTGGCACAAGGCCAATCTCTACGAGATGGACCTACTGCAGCCCGGCCATGAGGTGATCGGTCCGGCCATCATCGAACATCCCGCCACCACGCTCGTTGTTCATCCGCAGGACCGTGTCCATGTCGATGAGTGGACGCTGCTGCATTACACCCATTCTTGAAAGGGCACCGCCATGTTGGACAAACCTGCCTCGGCCCTGCGCCTGCGCGAACGGCTGCTCGAATCAGAACGGCTGATGGAAGAGACCGGCTGCTATGACGGCATCACCGAGCTCACGCTACGCAACCAGGACCCGCTGAAATTCGAGACGCTGCACACCAAGCTGCGCGCCTATTGCGTCTCGGCCCGCGAAATGGCCCGCCGCATCTCGGCCTCGCCCGGCGTGCGCGAAGTCGGCGAAATGGTGGTGGCGATCTATACGCCCGAGGGCGATGCGATCGCGCTGTCCAACGGCATCATGGTCCACGTCCACACGATGAGCCGCTTCATCAAGTGGATGATCAAGAACGATTACGAGGAAAACCCGAAGATCCGCGAAGGCGACATCTTTGCCAACAACGATGCCTTCATCGGCACCGTGCAGGTGCCCGACGTCATGGACGTGGTGCCGATCTTCCATGAAGGCACGCTGGTCGGCTGGGCAGGTGCCGTCTGCCACGAGCTGGAGGCCGGCGGCATCACGCCCGGCGGCGACGTCTGCCTGGCGCAGGAGCGCTTCACCGAAGGCCTGTTCGTCTGCGCCGAAAAGATCGGCGAGAATGACGAGATCCGGCGCGACTACGTCATCCGCTGCGAGCGCAATCTGCGCATGCCGATCTACTGGGTGCTCGACGAGAAGGCCAAGGTTGCCTCCTGCATCGACATGCGCGAAAGCGTCAAGCAGTTGATCTCGGAGATCGGCCTCGACTGCTGGATGAAGGTATCGAAGGAGTTCATCGAGGAGGGTCGTCGTGCCCAGCTCGCCCGCACCCGCCAGCTCACCGTGCCCGGCATCTATCGCGGCCACACCTTCTATGGCCATGTCACAGCGGGCAAGCCCGGCTTCCAGCTGCTTGGCGATCCCGACTGGCTCTACAACATCCCGATCGAGATGGAGATCACCACCGACGGCAAGATCACCATGGACTTCGAGGGCACGCAGCCCTGGGGCTACCATTCGATGAACTGCACGCCGGCCGGCATGGATGGAGGCATGTTCGTCACCTTGACCCAGCACATGAATTTCGAGGGCCTGGTCAATGACGGCGCCTGGATGGCGACCGAGCTGAAGCTGCCGCACGGCACCTGGACCAACCCCGACAATGAGATGGTGGCGACCGCCACATCCTGGGCGCTGCTGCTGCCGGCCTATGGCGTGTTCCAGCGCCTTTTGTCGCGCGGCTTCGTCGCGCGCGGCTTCGTCGAGGAAGCCTTCGTCGGCCAGGTCAACAGCCCGATGATCGAGATGGGCGGCGAAAGCCAGTACGGCACGCCGTTCGGCATGGCGCATTTCGAATGCGCCGCCGCCGGCTCCGGCGCGCTCGCCATCGCCGATGGCCTCGACACCGCCTATGTCGGCTGGAATCCGGAATCCGACATGGGCAACATCGAGGTCTGGGAACAGTCGATGCCGATGGTCTATATCGGCCGCTCGATGATGCCCAATTCGGGCGGCGCCGGCAAATATCGCGGCGGCTGTTCCTTCGTCTCGACCTGGCTGATCAACAAGACCTCGCACCTGCGACTGCACACTTCGGAACACTCCTCGCGGGTATTCGACAATGGCGGCATGTGCGGCGGTTATCCCGCGCCGACCTGCCAGAAGCATCGCGCGGTGCGCAACTCCAACATCCACGAACTGGCGGCGAAAGGCGAACCGCTCGCGCATGCCCCAGGTATCGATCCGCATGTCTCCGACTACGAGAAGAACATCGGCGGCGACCATGCCGTGGTCGAAGGCCCCTACATCACCTCGCCGCACAAGTCGGGGGACATCTTCAGCCATTCCTACAATGGTGGCGGCGGTTACGGCGACGTGCTGGAGCGCGATCCGGTCAAGACCGCCTGGGATGTCGAGAACGGTTTTCTCACCCGCCAGGCGGCGATCCAGATTTTCGGCATCGTGCTGAAGGACGACGCCGAGGGTTATCCGGTTGCCGATATCGACGCCACCGTCGAACGTCGTGCCGCCATGCGCAGAGAGCGTCTGGCCAAGGCGATCCCGGTTTCGGACTGGATCGCTGCCGAACGCGGCCGTGTCGAGAAGGCCGACTTCGCGCCCGAGGTGAAGAAAATGTATGCCAGCGCGATCAAGCTATCGTCGCGCTTCACCAGGGATTTCAGTGATTTCTGGACCATCGACGCCAGATCGATCTTCATGCCGGGAGCAAAGCCATGACCTCATACAGCAAGGAAGTCCTCGGCGATCTCTCAGCCGGCAAGCTGCCCTGGCCTCAGACAAAGCGCATCATGAGCGCCTACAAGGACGACGACCGCTTCTTCAAGATGCTCGCCGTCTATCAGGACCGTGTCGCATGGAAGGACCCGATCCTGCTGCCGGTCTCGGATCACCTCTTCATCTGCCAAAGCGGCGATGAACGGATCACCCGCTGCGAATGCGGCCACTCTTTCGGCGACTACCGCAAGAACTGGAAGCTCAAGGCTGCGATCAACGTGCGAAACACCGAGGAAGCGCTGCGCGAGATCTATCCCAACAGCGATATCCCCGATCCGCAATGGATGGAAATCCGCGAATTTATCTGCCCGCAATGCGGCACCATGCACGAGGTCGAGGCGGCAGCACCCGGCTATCCGATCGTGCATGATTTCGAACCCGATCTCGAAGGCTTCTATCGCGAGTGGCTGGGCAAACCGCTTTAGCGACGTGGTGACCAGCGCTGCAGGCAAGGTAGCGCTCGTCACCGGGCTGGGTCTAAGACTATCGCATCAAACGTCGGCATCGGAGATTCACTGCCCATGACAGACCTTTCCGGCCGCAGCGCGATCGTCACCGGCGGGTTTTCCGGCATGGGCTTCGCCATTGCGACGGCGTTGGCGCAAGCCGGCGCCAATGTCGCCGTCGGCTCCTACATCGCGCCCGCCGGCGCCGACAGATCCGACGCCGCCTATTATCCCGGCGCCGACGAAATCGAGCGCGTGCGGTTGGCCCTGTCGGCACACGGCACCAGGGTTTATGCCGCCCATCTCGATGTCCGCGACAGCGATGTGACCGACCGGTTTGCGGCTGACGCACAAGCCGCCATCGGCCCGGCCGACATACTGGTCAATGCTGCGGGCACCACCGCCGAACAGCCGGTCTGCGGCCATTCCGACGCACTGTGGGACAAGATCGTCGACACTAATCTCAGCGGAGCGTTCCGCGTCACCCGAGCTGTGCTGCCCGGCATGATCGCGCGCGACTGGGGCCGTATCGTCAACATCGGCTCGACAGCGGCTTCCGTCGGCTGGAAGGACAACCCGGCCTACTGCGCCTCGAAGGCCGGGCTGCTCGGCCTTACCCGCTGCGTGGCGCTGGAAGGCGCCGCGCACGGTGTCACCTGCGTCATGATCAGCCCGACCTGGGTCGAGACCGAACTGATGCGCCGCAACGTGGCGCAGGTCGTCGAGCGTGAGGGCAAGGGCAGAACCGCCGAGGAAGCGATGGCCGAGATCGCCAAGGGCAATCCCCAGCAGCGCATGCTGCAGCCGCAGGAAATCGCGGCTCTAGCCGTGTTCCTGTGCTCGGATCTGGCCAAGGGCATCACCATGGAAAACATCCAGATCACCGGCGGAGCGCTGTGGTAGCGGCCACAGTTTGAATTTTCGAACGAGCGAGCCGCATTAACGCCATTTGTCGGTTGCATGGTCGTTTTGGCCCTGCCTGCAGCAACTTTACCCCTCGCGGCAAATTTACCATTGAGTGACAGGCGATAGAGAGGTTATATTGTGCACTGCACAATGGATGCCCGCTGATCGGGGTCCGGCAAGGGCAGGTTCCGGCGATCGCGCATGACGCAGAAAAGCCGACCATGGGCGCTTCAGCCCAGCCGAAAGGCGGCAGCATGAGAAATCCGGTACGGATATGAAGATCCCGAAATCCATTCTGATCGATCCGGACAACAACAAGGCCTATGCCGCCTTCGCCGTTGCGGTGTCGGTCTTTGCCTTCGCCTACTCCACCAATTTCGGCCAGATCCTGATCCTCGCCTACTTTCTGGTATGGCTGCCGCTGCTGTTCGTCGATTACCGGCGTTTCGCCCGCGATCTCTCCAGCGCCTGGCTGCCGCTGCTGTTTGCGGCCTATGTCTGCCTGTCGCTGTTCTGGTCGCAAGCGGCCGGCACCAGCGCGCGGGCGGGGCTGCAATATTTCTCCCACATGCTGTGCGCCTACATCGCGGCGCGCACCATCAGCACGCGCACGCTGGTGCTGGGCTCGCTGATCGGCATCTTCATCGTGCTGCTGTATTCGCTGAAGGTTGGCGCCTATGCGCTCGACACTATCGACGGCACCACCAATTTCGTCGGCGCCTTCGGCTCCAAGAACCAGATCGGCTTCTTCGCCTCGCTCGGCATCTTCTTCTGCTTCGCTTTTCTGGCCTTCTACCGGCGCAACTGGATGAGCTTCGTCTGGGCCGCGCCGATCATCCTGCTGTCGGTCTATATGCTGGCGATCGCCCACTCGGCGACGTCGGTCGCTTCGCTTCCGGCGGTGATCGGTGTCGTTGCCTTGCTTGCCATGAGCAAGGTTCTGTCACGCCGCTACCGCCGCGTGCTGTTCGTCGTCGGCGCTACCGCGCTGGTCGGCGGTGTGATGGCTGCGCTGAACCTTGGCCTGCTCGATGTCGTGCTCGGCATCTTCGGCAAGGATTCGACGCTGACCGGCCGCACCTATCTCTGGGAACAGGGCTGGGCCGCCGCGCAGCAGCGTCCGGTGCTCGGTTATGGCTATGCCGCCTACTGGATCCAGGGTTTTGCCGATCCGGAACGGCTCTGGGCCGAGTTCTACATCTCCACCCGCACCGGCTTCCATTTCCACAACACCTATATCGAGACGCTGGTCGAGCTCGGCTTCATCGGCGTGACGATGCTGGCGCTGATCATCCTGCGCTCCTTCTGGGGCCATGTTTCGAAGGTGGTGTTCGGTGACTGGAGCGCCGATTCAGTGGTGCTCGCCGGCGCGGTCGGCATGATGCTGATCCGCTCCTTCTTCGAGGTCGAGATCCTCGGCCCCTATTTCATGGCCTCGTTCATCGTCTATTACGGCCTGTTCAAGCTGCGCCCGGTGCCGCTCGCCAGGGCAAGGCGGGCCTATGTTCCGGTGCCGGACGAGAACACCGCCAACGGCCGCATGCCGGCGCGCGTCTGACTTGCTTATCTCAGGCGACGGCGCGCTTGCGCAGCATCAGCCGCTGCAGGAAGCGGCGCAACGGCTCGTCATAGAGGCGCGTGGCGATGTCGGCGATGACGATGACGGAAACCGCCATGACGATGCCGAACCAGGGATGATGCGCGAACGGGTCGATCGCTGCGGCCTTGCCCGCCCCGGCGATGATCATCAGCAGCGGCGTGTGGATGATGTAGATTGGGTAGGAAATCCGCCCCAGCCAGCCATAGAGGCCTGACAGGCGCGGCGCCGTCGGCGCAATGGTGCCGACCACCACCAGCGCCGGGAAGACCAGGACGACGCAGGCGAGATCGTAGGCGACGCGCGCGCCGCCGGCCGGCGCGATGGCAAAGACAACGAGCGTCAGTGCGATCGCGGCCTCTATCCACCAGCCGCGCCGCAGAAAGCCGAGCCCGCTTTGATAGCGTGTCATGGACCGGCAAAGCAGCACGCCCAGGAAGAACGAGAAACAGACGCGTGGCAGGCCGCCGATGATAGTCGATCCGGTCATGCCGAAGTCGAGGGTGCCGGCCACGATCGAAGCGATGACCAGCAGCACCAGACTGACGGCGATGAGCGTGCTCAGCACGCGTTTCGTCAGCAGGAAGAAGACGGCGACATAGGCTATGTTGACGATCAGCTCGAAGAACAGCGACCACGAGGCGGGGTTGAGCGGAAAGATCGTGTGATAGGCATCGCTGACCAGCGGGATGAAGAACATGCCGGTCGTCAGCATGGTGCCGATCTCGGAGATCGGCATGTATTCCGCCGGAATCAGCCGGTTCTTGACGATGAGATAGAAGAAACCGAGCAGCGTGCCGGCGAGGTAGAGCGGGTAGAGGCGTATCAGGCGGATCGCCAGGAACGTGCCGAAGCCCATGCCGTTTTCGATCTTGCGGTCATAGGCATGCGCGATGACGAAGCCGCTGAGCAGGAAGAACAGGTCGACCGCCAGATAGCTCGACGGCAGCACCTTGCCGGCGGCCAGGAACGGCGAGAAGTGGTAGAGCATGACGCTGATCGCCGCGACGCCGCGGATGGCATCGAGATTGAGGTAGACGTGGCGCGGTGCGGCGGGCTGCATGGAATGCCTTCAAGCGGTCGAAAAACGGAAGTTCCCGCCCGCACCCTGGCGCGAACGAGCCGAACTGGTTCCTCCCGCCTCCATCGCGCGGGCCGCGCCGCGCGCGCCCGCGCGCTAGAGCAATTCCGGGAAAAGTGGGAAACGGATTTCCGTCCGGAATTGCTCCAAACAAACAGGTTACTGGCTGGCCGTCGGCGCCAGCTTCACCTTGATGACGTCGCCCGGCAGCACCGGCGTATCTTCCTTCGCGTCGATCTCGCTGGTCTTGCCGTCGGTCACGCGCACCAGCGAATAGATGAGCGCCGGCTCTTCATTGTTGTTTGTGATGGCGGCGGTCGTGGCCGGGTCCGATGCCTGGGCCATCAGGCCCTGTTGCATGTTGACCCTGAGTGCGGCTTCGTTGAGGTCTGCTTCGACCTGCTGCCGGTCGGCGGCAAGTCTCGAGTTCAACGTGTTCTGGGCATCGATGGCATCCTGCGTCGCCTTGCTGACCGACTGCTTGGCGGTGAGGATCGCCGTCTCATAGTCCAGGATCTTGCCCTGCAGATCGGTGACCGACTGTTGCGAGGAAAGCAGGCGTGCGTTGGCGACCAGGCCCTTTTGCGCCAGCGGACCGATACTGTCCGCCTGCTGCTGCGCCAGGTCGACCTGCTTTTGCTGGTTGACGATCTTTTTCTGCAGCGCCTCGATTTCGGACTGCAGGACCCCCTTCAGATCGTCAAGCGCCTGCAGCTTCAGCTTCAACGCTTTCTGGTCGGAGATCAGGATCTGCATTTCGTCGGCGACGATTGTCGCCAGGCGCGGGTCGCCCTCAACTTCCTTAGGCGCCTCGAAACTCTCCTTGCCGGCGAGATCGGCATCGATGCGGGCACGCTTGACGATCAACCGCACGCGCTGGTCGTCATAAATGTCGAAATTGCCCTTGGCGGTGATCAGGTCCTTGCCGAGCTGGGTGCCCAAATCGGCGTTGCGCCGGATGCCGCCGGCGATGCTGATCGCCTTGAGCACGGTCAGCTCCGGCACATAGGGAAACTGGCCAGGCGTCTGGATCTCGCCCGAGATGTAGAACGGCCGGAACTGCACCATTTCCACCGAGGCTTCCGGCTTGTCCGACAAGGCAAGCTTGCGCTGCAGGGCGACGCTGATCGCGGCCGCAACCTCTGACGTGGTCTTGCCGGCGGCCGGCAGTTCGCCGACGAACGGCACCGACAAATTGCCGGCTGGACCGACCGAATATTCGCCGTTTACCGCCGACCAGTCACGGAACGTGCCTTCCACCGTCTGCCACTCGGCGACGCGGATGTTGAGCTTGTCCTGCGAGCCGAGCCGGTACTCGTCGGCCATGGCCGGAACCGCGAGTGACAGAGCGAGGCACGTGGCGACGAGCCGTGCCGGCCGCATCGGGCCGGCAAGGCGAAAATACGCTGATATGTCTGTTTTCAACTGACGTTTCCGATCCGTTTTGGCCCCATCCGCCCGATAGGCCTGCTGCCGAGTGCCTCCTTCGGAACCTGGCAGAACACTATGGCTGCAATGCGAGACCGGCCCATCGCCGAATAGCTTTGGACCGGATTGGCTTCGGGCCGTGCCGGCCCGACTGCTGACCAGTTGCGGTCGGTCAGTAGGAACCGCGCGACATCCACACCGCGGGCACGGTCTTGAGGATGATGCGAACGTCTTCGAACAGCGACCAGTTCTCGACATAGTGACGGTCGAACGCGACGCGACTGTCATAGGAGACATCGTTGCGTCCGCTGACCTGCCAGAGCCCGGTCAGGCCCGGCCGCGACTTCAAATAATAGACCGCGGCGCTGCCGTAGATCTCAAGCTCGTCGCGCACCACCGGGCGAGGCCCGACAAGGCTCATGTCGCCCTGCAGGATGTTGATGATCTGCGGCAGCTCGTCGAGGCTGAGCTTGCGCAGAACGGCGCCGACGCGGGTGACGCGCGGATCGTTCTTCAGCTTGCGGGTCGCGATCCATTCGGCGTTGGCTTCCGGATTGGCCGCGAGATAGGCGGCCAGCACACGTTCGCCGTCTTCGACCATGGTGCGGAACTTGAGGCAGGGGAAAATCCGCCCACCGCGTCCGATGCGCTTGTGGCCGTAGAAGATCGAGCCGCCGTCGGAAAGCTTGACCAGAAGGGCCACCATCAGGAACAGCGGGCTAAGCGCCACCAGGCCGACAAGTGAACCGAAAATATCGAAACTGCGCTTCAGCAGCCCGCCGATGGGTGGCGGAAAATCTACGCCGACATGCGAAAATGCCGCATTAGCCGACTTGGCAACGTCCCTCATGCAAAAGCTCCATACGTTGAACGGATGGTTTATGCCACGATACCAAAAAAATGCTGCAGCGCAACACACAATTTCCCATATGGCTGAAATAGTCACGTCAGGAACCCTCCTTGCCCAAATTTTGCCCTTTATGGCGGGTTTGTGACGAATAATTAGCAACCGTAGGAAATGTAATGCCTTTTTTCGGCGGGTTTTGGGCAAATCGTCCTTTGCCGCAGAGGGAACGGCTTTAACTGATTTTCGAATCACTGGCTTTGCTAAATTAATCAAGTAAAATACTAATCAACATTGCAGATTCTACTGTAGTATAAAGCGCATGACGAGTTAGGCCACCACCCCTGCGTGTGCATCGCAGCATGGCGGAGTCCAAGCCGCCGCCAAGCCGAAAATTATTGCTGGTTGCCCTTGCCGTCAGTTTCGCGCCTTAATAGAGTCGCAAATTATTCCTGATAGAGTCTGGATGGGTTGGGAAGGCCGGAAGCAACCGGCCGAAAAAGAGCAGCTAAATAAGCTCGCATGGCGAATGGGGAGATACTCGGGTGGGTAAGTCATCGCTTTTGCATGCTCGGGCCGGTTGACGGGCCGCCGAACATGTCATTACCAAAATTCGTCATTGGAATGGTTTTCGCCCTCGCGATCGTGGTCGCGTGGTCCTATGTCGACGGCGCGACGGTCACCACAACGGTGCTTCGCGTCATCGGCTGCGCTGTCCTCATCCAAGTCGGTTATTTCCTGCTGGTGTATGTTATGATCGCCAGGAGCGCGCCGACATCGGCCGACAGGGCTCGCGACGCCGAAAGAAGCCTCGGCGCCGACAAGGCGGTTGAAGGCGAGAAGCTCTCGGCGAGGCGCAGCGTGCATTGAACAGTCTGAAGCCGCAAGGTCGGCCTCGGATCATCTTGCAGCCGGACTCAGCCTGCTTCGGCCGGCTCGGGTTCGGATTGCTCGCCTGAAAGCATTTTCGACAGGCGGCTGCCGGCCTTCGCTTTCAACCTCTGATATTGCCCGACTTCGACGATTCGTCCGTTTTCGACTGCAACCACCCAGTCGGCGAAGGCGATCATCGATGGCCTGTGCGCAATGGTCAGGATCGTCATCGATCCGCGCAAGCCGTCGATCGATTTGGCGATCAGGGACTGGTTCTGCCAGTCGAGCGCGCTGGTCGCCTCGTCGAGAATGAGCAGCGAAGGTTTGCGCAGCAGCGCGCGCGCCAGCGCGATGCGCTGGCGTTCGCCGCCCGAGAGCCGGACGCCGCGGTCGCCGACCACCGTGTCGAGCCGCAACTCCAGCCGCTCGACGAAGTCGGCGCCATGCGCAGCGCGCAGTGCAGTCCACAGCTCCGCGTCACTGGCTTGCGGCGCGGCAAGGCGCAGATTGGCGGCGATCGTATCGTGCAGCAGGAACACGTCTTGCGGCACATACGCCACCTGGTCGCGCCAGCGCCGGCGGTTGGCGGCGCCGATCTCGACGCCATCGGCCAGGATTTTGCCCTCGCTCGGTTCGAGCAGGCCAAGCAGCATGTCGGCAAGCGTGCTCTTGCCCGATCCTGACGGACCGATCAGCGCCGTTACCTTGCCGGCGGGTAGGCCAAAGGTGACATCGCTCACCACCGGCTTGCCGCCCGCCTCATAGGCAAAGGAGACATTGCGTATGTTGAGCCCGACATCGAGCGACAGCTTGGCATCCGATTCGAGGTTTGCCGGCTCGCGCTCGGCATCGAAACGCGCCTGCATGTCGCGCATCGAGGCATAGGCCGGCAGATTGATCAGCACCTGCTGCGCCTGCATCTGCATGTCCATGAAGCGCGGCGCAATGCGCATGAACACCAGAAGCAGGACAACGATCTCGGCCAGCGAGAGGTTGAAGCGGACCAAAGCGACATAGATGAACAGGCTCAGACCAATGACGCTGGCGACCTGGAACAGAGCGGTGCCGATGGTGCTGTTGCGGACATAGTTGATGTTGTCGGCCTTCATCTTCTCCAGCGTCGCGCGAAGCTGCGCGTAATAGGTCGCCTCGACATTCAGGCTCTTGGCCACCTTGATGCCGCCGAGGAACTCCGAGACCGTTCGGTACTGCTCCTGGCGATTGCTGGTCAAAACCCGGCCGAAGGCGCTGGCTCGTGCCCGAAACGGCTGCAGCGCCAGGAAGGTGACGATGCCGACGACAATGGCAAACGCCGTCATCACTGTCGAAATGAACAGCGAGACAACGAGATAACCCGCCAGAAGCACGGTGATCTGCACCAGCATCAGCAGCGAGAACGCCGCCGACTGCACGCGGTCGATATCGCCGGTCAGCGCATGGTCGAGATCGGAGCTGCGCATGCGCGCGAATATCCCCCACCGCGCCTTGCCGATGCTCTCGAACAGGTTCATGCGCAGGCGATTGATGAAGTCGAGCAGCAGCCGCGCCATGTAGACGGATTTATAGCGGTTGAACGCTGCCTGCAGCGCGACAAGCCCGACCAGCAGGCAAAGCACCGTGGTCAATTGCAGCGTTCCGTCCGGAGCCAGCCAGCGCACCCAGTCGCGGTCAGGCAACCTGACCGCGAAATTCTGCTCGGGTCGCCCGACCAGATGCAGCAGCGGCACCAGAAGCAGGATCGAGATGCCTTCGGTCAGGCTTCCCAGGATCAGGAACAGCAATGCCGTGAAGGTCCTGCGCCCGCCGATCCGGGCCATGGCGGCGCCGAAACCGGCGACATCGCGGTAAAACGAAAAGCGCAGGATCTGCGATGCGGACATGTCAGTCACCGCGGCCCTTTGTCGGCCGCCAGATCGTTTTCGATCAGGGCGACGGCTTCGCCGATACGGTCGAGCCCGGTCGGCACTTCGAGGCGACAGACGCCGATCTGGCTGGCCAGGGCCGCGCATTGGCGAAGATGTGTCGTGGCAAAATCGCCGACCAGGGCTGGACGGCCGAAACGCGTCACATAGGAAAATTTGATGATGGCCGGCAGGGCGCCGATGCCTGGCAGCGGCGTGATCGCTGCCTTGTCGCTGCGCTCGAGGATATAAATCCGGGTCGCCGGCACCGCGTCTGCCGCAAATCCGGCGTGCAGGCGATGCTGCATCTTGTCGATCGCCGCATGCACCTGCGGGCGTATTTCTGCCTGGCGGATGGGAAACGCGGCGGCCGCATCGGCGGCGAGTTTCAGCTGCGGAAAGCCCGGAACGATCATCGGCCGGTCCGTGAGATCGAGCGCCACGACATCGTCGGTCAGCAAGCGATGGCCGGCCCGGATCATCGCGCTTGCAGTCGTCGATTTGCCGGCGCCCTTGTCGCCCATGAAGACAGCGCTCTTGCCGCCGACCGCAATGGCGCTGGCGTGCAGGATGAGCAGGCCGCGCTGGTGCAGGAGCAGTGCCATGACCGGACCGAGCAGCGGAAACGCCAGCAGCGCATCGTCGACATCGGGCGCCGGCTCCACCTCGATGCGGCAGGCATCGGTGATCAGGAAGGCGCCGACCGTCTGCCATGCCAAATATTGCTGCCGCGGCTCGAAACGGAAAGCAGTTCCGGTCTCGGGCGAGGGTTTTGGCAGGTCGATCGGGCCGACGGTGATCAGCACATCGACGCAAGCTGGTTCGCTCGGCTCTAGCTCTGGCAGTTCGACCTGCGAAGCGATCGTCAGCCCATAGGCTTTGTAGAAGTGCTGTGCGCGAGCAGCAATTGCATGGCGGTCATCAGCGGCAAGAGGCATGTTGGCCGGCATCATCAGTGGCTCCCGCGCTGTTGCACCTGCCGCAGCCACAACGATAGCGAAATCGAACGCCATACATACTGGACATCGGGCAAGGTCGCGGCCTCGGGTTGGCTGGAAATGCGGCCATAGGCGGCGGTCACCTCAGGCAGGTTGACGTAAGGGGCAATCCGCGCCGCATCTTTCACCAGCACCTTGTCCAGGAGATCGCGGTGATTGCCCAGCATGCCTTTGACCAAATTGGAGGTGAAATCGATCTTGTCGCGCCGCCACTGCACCGCCGGGGGCAAAATTCCTTCCATGGCACGGCGCAACACCGAGCGGCCAAAGCCCTGGTTCAGCTTTTCCGCGCCGGGCAGTGCCAGGCAGAACTCGACCAGCGGCTTGTCCCAGAAGGGGTAGCGCGGCTCGACGCCGAAATTGGCGGCGGCCTTGTCGAGAACCTCGAAGGCGTGCGGCACCATGCCGTTCGACAGCAGCCAGCGATGGGTCAAGGTCTCGCTGGCGCTGACCGCGGGCGGCATATAGCCGGCCCTGCGGAACCGTTCGACGAGGTCGGTACGCATCGCCAGGTCCGGATTGATCAGGGCGCGCCAGCTCGTCGCCGGCCGCCCAGTGGGATGGCGCCGCAATTTGCCAAGCACGCGGTTCGCGAACCGCTTGATTCTCGCGATGCGCCAGGCCGGCCCGTAAAGGGTAAGGAACTGGTAGTAGAGGCCGAGCATGCCATCGCCATAGGTGTTGGAGGCGCTGCGCAGCTCGCGCCACAGCTCCATCCATTTGCCGGCATAGGCGAGTTCGTGCAGATGGCCGTGGCCCTGCGAAACCACCTCGTCGCCGCCATGGCCGTCCAGCAGCACCTTCATGCCCTTGGCGCCGGCGGTCCTGTAGATGTCGCGGGTCAGCGACAGGCCGGGGGCCAGGAACGTTTCCTCCTGCTCTTCCAGAATGCGTTCGAACTCGGCGAAGGGCGCGTAGTTGCCGACGGAAATCAAAGTGCCGTCGACCTTCTCCTGTCCAAGCACTGCCTCGATGAAAGGCCGCTCGTCCATCGGCGAACCCTTTTCGAACACCAGCGAAAACGTCGGCAGCCTCGGCTTTCTCTGCGCGGCATTCTGAAGGCCCGCCACGCAGGCGATCGAGGAGGAATCGAGCCCTCCGCTCAGCATTGCGCCGACCGCAGGCGTGCCGCGCATACGGTTGCGGACCGATTGCGAAAACAGATGCCGGAATTCCTCGGCCGTATCCGATCGCATCGGCCTTGGCGAGGGTTCGATCTGCCAGTAGCGGCGCAGCACCACCTGGTTGCCGGTCACTGTCAGACTGTGGCGCGCCGGCAGGCGGAAGATATCGGCATAGGCTGTCGACTGCGGATCGTCGGGCAGCCCGGCCAGGAATCCCGAAATCTGGTGTTCGCTGATGCGCATGTCGACGCCGCCGGCATCGAGGATCGGCCCGATCTCCGAGGCAAAGACGAAGCGCCGGTCGCTCGAATGATAGTAGAACGGTTTGACGCCGAAATGGTCGCGCACGCAAAACAGCTGCCGGCGCTCGCCATCCCAGATGGCAAAGGCGAAGTCGCCTTGCAGATGCTCGGGGCAGGCTTCGCCCCAGCGCAGATAGGCGCGCATCACAAGCACGGCGTCGGCAACCGAACTGTCCCTGATGCCGAGCCTGGCCAGCAATTCGTCGCGATTGTCCAGCCGGCAGTCCGCGGTGATCGCGAGCTTGCCGCCGGCCATGGTCAGCGGGCCGGGGCCGGCTTCATCGGTGGTGTTGAGCCAGGCGTGGCCAAGAACGACGCCCTCGTCCATCCACCACGAACTGCCGTCAGGCGCGCGATGTTGCATGCGGGCAAGCATGCGCTGGATGCCGGCCGCGGCGGCCTTCCTGCCTTCCTGCCTCAGCAGAATTCCGGCGACGCCGCTCATCGCTCAATGGCCGTGGTCGACGAGATGGTTAAACCCGCCAAGCGAGCCGCCGAGCACGATGTGGTCGCCGCTGACCAGCCAGGCATGCGCCTTCAACTCGGTGCCGGTATCGCGCTCGATGCCGATGCGGATTTTTGAGGCGTTGCCCTGGCGGGCAAGCAAATATTGGCCGGAAAGCGCTTGGGTCAGACAGCTTGCGCCAGGCACCAGGCGGGCAGCCGCAGCCACGCCCCAGGCGACACGCCTGAGATCGCCGATGTCGGCTGGTTCGCGCGCGTCGAGCCGGGTCACCATGCGGCGCACTTTGTTGTAGGAAAGCAGCGTCAGCCCCAGCCGCACCGACACGACCACCGCAAGGCAGTGGGCGAGAAAGAGCATCTCCGGCCCGCTCAGTGAGAAAGCTCTAGACAAGTTCCTCATCATGGAGCCTCGCAAGCCCAGCGTCCGCCAAGCCCTTCAACAATCCATCGACATCGGCCTTGCAGCGTTCCGGATCGACATTGTAGCGATCCAGCACGGCGCTGCGGATTTCGGAAATCGGCCGCGGCTCCTGGATCAGCTCCCAGATATAGGCGCCGACGCCGTTCAGGCTGTAATAGATGTTGGACCTCATATCGAGCAGCGCTAGGCCGTTGCCGAATTCGCAGGCCACGGCATCCTTGCTCGCGCTCATCCGATCATGGTCCGTGGGGTTCCAGTCCATTCCTAAACCTCGCTCACAACCAACGCTTCGGCAATTCCGGACAAAAACGCGAGAGCCGGGGTTTGACCCCCGACTCTCCTTAGTGCGCTCTGTTTGCAGAGTCCGGACTTTGTCACCCCAACGAGAGAATACTCAGGAGAAGGTGAGTTCGCCGACCGGCGTATGTGCCGGAAACGAGGCGTCGAGTGCCGTAGTACCGCTACCGCCTTGCGTGATGGTCTCGATCGAGCCGTGGACCGTCAGGCTAGGGGTTTCGTACTCATGCTTTTCAACATTCTGTTCCAATTTACTCTCCACTTGTGGACTGGAAGCGGCCTGTCGATTGCCGGCAGCGAGCTATTGCTGCACCGCAATAGCTGCATGGCAGCATTTATGAGTCAAGCCTGATTTACCAGCCGTTAATCAATTCTCGGTTGCGACTCCCTTCAATGGTGATCAAAGCGCTTTGCATTTCACATCTCAGGAGAATTCAGCAGAGTGTCCGAGGCCGTCAACTAAGTATCTGATTTAATTACGTTAAATTTTCCTTCGAATGCTCCTCACTTGGGCGCTGGCGCATTCCCACAAAAATTGTTGCTGACGTACCCGCCACAAGCCCCGATCAGGCGGCGCCTTGCATCTCGTTGTAGGACTGTGTTGCGAAACGTTCAGGTTGCAGGAAAATTGCGCCAAAGGAAAAACTGGACGCGGCGCATGAATTTGGCGATGCTTTGCTTCGCAGTTGCAATATAACGCGCCTGGCGAATTTTTTGCGGAGATGCTGCAGCATATGGCATTGCAGGAAGGGACCTTCGAAAGGTTGCGCGCCGCTGGCTGCGCCGACGAAGTGGCCTATGTGCAGGCTTGCCTGCGGCTGTTCTTCGCCTCCAGGGCGAGCCCCAGCGCCGCGCCTGCACCGGCCATCTCCGTTGCCGATGTTTGCGATATCGCCAGGCTGAACAAGGTCGCCACCTTCATGCTGAAGGCACTGTCGCGCCCACCGGCGGGCGAGACGCCGCCGGGATTGCTCGAGTGGCTCGACACTTATCGCCGGCGCACAATTGCGATGAACTCGTCCGGCATCATGGATTCGATGGCCATCGACAAGGCGCTGCGCGGCAGCAGCATCGATTTCGTCTTCCTGAAGGGCCCCCTCCAGCAGCAACTGCTCTATGGCGACCATTTCATGAAGCCGTCCGGAGATGTCGACATATTGGTGTCGCCGGCCGGCTTCTTTAGAGCTCGTGATGCGCTGCGCTCGATCGGCTACGAGGTCGCCGGCAAGTCCCGCTCCGTCTGGTGGGTGCGCTTTCTGGGCGAGCAGCACATGGTTCGCAGCCAAGGTCGGAAATTGTCCACCGTCGATCTCCATTACCGGCTCCAGCAGCCGGGATCGCCCAGCCCGCGCGATACGGAAGGGTTCCTGCGCCGCAAGCGCGCGCTTGCGATCGCCGGCTCCAGCGTGCCGTTCATCTCGGCCTCCGACACTTTGCTTCTGTCCTGCATCAGTGTCGCAAAGGCGCTGTTCAACCGCGAGCCATGCGCGGGCTATGTCTGCGATATCCGGGCCGCTGCCAGTCGGCTGAGCGAGGCCGAGCAGCAGACTGTGCTCGACTACGCGGCCGAGCAGGGGCTGGCTGACACCCTGCTGCTGGGCCTGCGCGCCGCCGATGTGCTGCTTGGTGGCGCCGGCACGCTGCTGTCGGATCGGGCCACCAGGATCCTGTCACGCATCGGCAATGAAGACCTGTTCCACATGGTCATCGCGCCGTGGCTGTCGTCGCTCAGATGGCCGCAACGGCGCACCGTTTTGTGGGAATTGTGCGGCCGCGAACCTGTCCGCTATCTGACCGAGGCCGGCTGGGCCGCGTCAGCCGACCTCAGCCGGCGGATTTTCGAGCGGGAAAGCCGGTGACGATGAGGGTCGTCATGCAGCAGGCAGATAACGTTCCGTCCCGATCCGCTGGGGATGGATCGGGGGATGGATCGGGGTCCGGCGCCGCGCGCCGGGAGGGCGAGGGGCCTCGCGACACTTTATGCAATCGAAAGGCCACCCTATGTCCATGACAGAATCCCGGGTCTGCGTGATCATCGCGGCGCGCAACGGGGCCCGGACCATTCCCGCAGCCATCGCCTCGGCGCTGCGCGAGCCGGAGGTGGCGGAAGTCGTCGTCGTCGACGACGCCTCCACCGATGACACCGCAAAGGTGGCCAGCGCTGCCGATGATGGCAGCGGCCGGCTTTCGGTCATCCGGCTCGACGCCAATCGCGGCCCGTCCTTCGCCCGCAATACCGCCATTGCCGGGTCGGAATCACCTTTCATCAGCATTCTCGACGCCGACGATTTCTTCCTTCAGGGACGGTTTCGCCAGCTGTTTGCCAGCGCCGACTGGGATTTCGCCGCCGACAACATCATGCTGATCCGTGACGATACGGCGACCGATGTCTCGAAGATCGTCGCCCCGTCCTTTTCGGCGGACCCGGAATTCCTCGACTTCGAGCGATTCATCGAGGGCAACATCTCCAGACGGCGTGTCCAGCGCGGCGAACTCGGCTTTCTCAAGCCGGTGATATCAAGAGCTTTCCTCGACAGGCATGGGCTGCGTTACGACGAGAACCTGCGTCTCGGCGAAGATTACGAACTCTACGCTCGCGCCTTTGCCCTTGGCGCACGCTTCAAGGTCATCCGTTCCTGCGGCTATGGCGCGATCGTGCGCGCCGATTCGTTGAGCGGGCGCCACAAGACACAGGATCTGAAGCGCCTCGCCGATGCGGATCTGGCACTGCTCGAGATCGACAGCCTGCCGGAAGGCTCCAAGGCCCTGCTGCGCAAGCACGAGCGGCATGTGCGTGACAAATACCGGCTGCGCAATTTCCTCGATGTGAAGGCCGAGCGCGGCATGGCGTCTGCCGCCGCCTATGCGCTGGCCAGCCAGTCGAACTTCATTCCCATCGTTGTCGGCGTGGCCGCCGACAAGCTCGATGCGTTGTTTCGCCACGCCGGTCTGTCCCCGCGGCAGCAGCCGGTGCCGCCTTTGCGCTTCCTCATGGCCGCTACCAACACGGCGGCGCAAAAGTAGGCTCCGCCAAGTCCGGGACGGCGGCCGCAAGGCTGAAAAAATTGCCTTTCTGAAACTCGGAGGTTGCCTACACGCCCCGACGATGGCACTGTATGTTGCGGTGCAGCAATTTTGGAAGGCCAACCGGATGGCTTCAATTTTCGGCTTCAGGTCCAGGGACCCAGCGCGCGACAAGCAGACCGATCTGGCGCGTTTCGACCGTCTGGCAAAGCTGTTGGATCAGATCACGGCCGAGATTGCGGCCGAGAAGACCGGGTTGGAGGCCCGCTACCGGTCGAAGTCCACCAACGCGGCCTTCCTGGTCGAGTCGATGGAGAACGGCTCGGCGTCGGCACGCAAGCTGTCGGAAGTCGGCGAGCTGACGAAGTCCATCCTGAACTGCGAACAGCGCATCGCCGAGCTGGTGCGCCAGACGAGCCGGATGAAGGAACTGCGTCATTCACTCGACGCGATCGTCGGCGAGGATGGCCAGAGTTCTGATTCGCACGGGGAATATGTCAAACCCGCAGGTCGCTTCGGCTGAACACGGTCACACGAGACACAGAAGAGAAAGTTCGGGGACGGAGGATCGGGATCGGCCCGTTAGCAATGTGGGCCAATCGGTGACTTTGGGTTGGGGCGGAACAGCACAAAGGTGAATTGATATGAACGCAGATCCGAAGACGACGCCCATGGCGGCAATCGATGCCATGATTTCGACGCGGCCAAATCGGCCAATGCGTCTTGTAAACCCAACGCGTCTTCTATCCGTTGGTGCGCTTCTGTTGGCGGCAGCCGCAGCTCTGCTCGGCGCCGCCCACCCCTCCCGCGCCCAGGACGCCTCCCCGGAGATGCAAAGCGCACCGTCCTTCGTCGACGATTTCAAGAGTTTCGATCGTTCGCGCTGGTATGTCTCCGACGGTTGGTCGAACGGCAATCACCAGAACTGCACCTGGTCGAAAAGCCTGGTAAAATTTTCCGACAACATGCTGACGCTCGGCTTCGAAAAGCGCAAACTGAAGGACCGCGAGTTCGCCTGCGCCGAGATCCAGACCAAGCAGCGCTTCGGCTATGGGACCTATGAAGCACGGATGAAGACCGACACCGGATCCGGTCTCAACGCCGCTTTCTTCACCTATATCGGCCCTGCCGACAAACAGCCCTGGTATGAGATCGACTTCGAGGTGCTGACCAAGGATACATCCAAGGTGCAGGTCAACAGCTACATCGCCGGCAAGCCCAAGAACGAGAAGCTGGCCGAGGTCGAAGGCGGCGCCGACAAGGGCTTCAACGACTATGCCTTTATCTGGGAAAAGGACCGGCTGCGCTGGTACGTCAACGGCAAGCTGGTCCAGGAAGTGACCAATCCCGAGCAATTGCCGACCCACTCGCAGAAGATATTCTTCAGCCTCTGGGGCAGCGACACGCTGAAAAACTGGATGGGCGCCTTTTCCGACCCCGGCCGCCAGGTGACGATGCAGGTGCAGCGCGTCGCCTTCACCGCGCTCGGCCAGCCGTGCCAGTTTCCGGAATCGCTGGCATGCAGTGTAAGCAGCATAAAGTAGATCTGAACCGGCCCGGCTATATAAGGCCAAAGGGCGTGAACAGGAATTAACCCGAATGAATTTGACGGTCTTTGGAATTGGCTATGTCGGTCTCGTGCAGGCCGCGGTGCTGGCGGAGGTCGGGCACCAGGTGGTGTGCGTCGATGTCGATGAAAAGAAGGTCGAGCGGCTCAACCAGGGCCTGGTGCCGATTTTCGAACCGGGACTGGAGGCACTGGTCAAGGAGAACCACGCCGCCGGCCGCATCAAGTTCACCACCGATGCCGCCGCCGGCGTCAAGCATGGCGAGATCCAGATGATTGCGGTCGGCACGCCACCCGGCGAAGATGGTTCGGCCGACCTCAAATATGTGCTGGCGGTGGCCGAGACCATCGGCCGCGAGATGGACGGTCCCAAGATCGTCGTCGGCAAGTCGACCGTGCCGGTCGGCACCTGCGAAAAGGTGAAGGCCAAAATCGCCGCGACGCTGAAGGCGCGCGGGCGCCAGGACCTGGCTTTCGACGTCGCTTCCAATCCTGAGTTCCTCAAGGAGGGTTCCGCCGTCGCCGACTGCATGAAGCCTGACCGCATCATTGTCGGCACCAACAGCGAGGGCACCGAGGCGGTGATGCGGGAGCTCTACGCGCCGTTCAACCGCAACCACGAGAAGATGATCGTGATGGACGTGCGCAGCGCCGAATTCACGAAGTACGCCGCCAACTGCATGCTGGCGACCAAGATCTCCTTCATGAACGAAATGGCCAATTTGGCCGAGCAGCTCGGCGCCGACATCGAGGAGGTACGCAAGGGCATCGGCTCGGATCCGCGCATCGGCTACCACTTCATCTATCCCGGCCTCGGCTATGGCGGTTCGTGCTTTCCCAAGGATGTCCGCGCGCTGATCAAGACCGCCGAAGGTGTCAAGTTCGACGCCAAGCTGCTGCGCGCCGTGGAGGAGCGCAACAATGCCCAGAAGTCGGTGCTGTTCGACAAGGTGCACCGTTATTTCAAGGGCAGTCTCAAGGGCAAGACCTTCGCGCTCTGGGGCCTCGCCTTCAAGCCCAACACCGACGACATGCGCGAGGCGCCGGCGCGCGTCCTGATGGAGGCGCTGTGGCAGGCCGGCGCCAATGTGCAGGCCTACGACCCCGAGGCGATGCAGGAATGCCAGGCCATCTACGGCCTGCGCGACGACCTTTTGTTGTGCGGCACCAAGGAGGCGGCACTGCGCGGCGCCGACGCGTTGCTGATCGCCACCGAATGGAAGAGTTTCCGCGCCCCGTCCTTCGACGCGGTGAAGGATGCCCTGACCACGCCGGTCATCTTCGATGGCCGTAACCTCTATGATCCCAAGGTCATCGCCCGTCACGGCATCGAGTATTTCTCGATCGGCAGGATGGCGGCGTGAAGGCAGGGCGGCACAACGCGGAGCCAGGTTCATGAAAGTTCTGTTTGCAGGCGGCACCGGCTACACGCCGCAATTCAGCGGGGGCGTCCAGTCGAGCACCCACCACCTGGTCGAGCAATTGCGCGAAAACGGTCACGAGGCATCCGTTCTGGCAGCGCTGTTCGGCGACGGCATGTTCGGCTTCAGGGCGCGCGCCAAGATGAAGCTCCTTCGTCAGCGCGCGGTCATCGACAATTTCCCGGGCTATCCGGTTGTACGGGCGTGGTTCCCCTGGGAAGCGGCCGACTTCGCCGTCAAAAAGTTGAGGCCGGATGTCGCGGTCGTGCAGTGCCACAATTCGGTGCCGATCGGCAGAGAGCTGCAGAGGCTTGGCGTGCCGCTGACCGTCTATCTGAGGAATGTCGAATTCGACGAATTGGCCGGCGATCTGCGTGAGCTCCATTCGGCGGTCTATATCGCCAACTCCGAGTTCACCGCGCGCGCCTATAAGGCAAAATTCGATATCGATTCGACGGTTATTCCGCCGACCATCAATCCCGCGTTCTACAGCACACCGACGACCGGTGAATTTGTCACGCTCATCAATCCATATGAGGAAAAAGGCTTCGATCTTGCGGTGCGCATTGCCGCCGCCTGTCCCGAGATCCCGTTCCTGTTCGTCGAAAGCTGGAAGCTCGACGACGATCATCGAGCCCGGATCGAAGCAACAATCTCTCCCCTCCAGAACGTCAAGCTGGAAAGCCGCACCAGCGACATGAAGACGGTCTACGGCCGCACGAAAATCCTGCTTGCGCCCAGCAAATGGGAAGAAGCCTGGGGCCGGGTGGCCTCGGAAGCGCATTGTAGTGGCATTCCCGTGGTCGGCTCGCGGCGCGGCGGTCTGCCGGAAGCGATCGGCGCCGGCGGCGTGGTACTGGACTACGACGCCCCGCTCGCCGACTGGGTCGCAACGATCAGGCGGCTGTGGAGCGATGAGGCCGAGTACAAGCGGCTGTCAGCGACAGCACGTCAGTTTTCGGAGCGGCGGCAAATGAACCCCGACAGCCAGTTCGCAACGTTCATGGGCGTTCTCGACCGCGCAAGACGTGTCGGTTTGGAGCGCGCAGCCTAAACGCGTCGTGTTGCAGTTCAGCTGAGACGCTGCACGACCGTGGTCGCGCAAAGTTCCCGTTAGCCAGGTCCAGGCGTCGTGCGCCCGTCCGGATCACTTTTAATTGCTGCAGTGCAATATTTTGTGGCACTGCAGCAATCAACGTGTATTCTGCCTGTCTACATTAGGGCTTGTGCGATATGGACCGCTTGGTCCGAGCAAGCCCCAACCTTATGGGCGGGTCATGCGCGTGGGCTTTGTCGTCGGCGAATTCCCTCTGCTTTCGGAAACCTTCGTCGTGGACCAGATGGCTGGGCTGCTGGCGCGGGGCTTTCAGGTCGAAGTGGTCTGCGAAAAGATGCAAGGTGACCACCGAATTGACCGGCAAAGCGAGCCGATGGCGACGCTGCTCGCCAGAACCCGACATTGGTGGCGATGGGCCGCTGTAATCAGCAAATTTGTACAGCGTCTGCCGCCGCGTCTGCGATACAAGGCCTCGACCGTTCTCGACATCGCCTTTGCACGCCGCCTGAACCGCTGCGACGTGATTGTCGCCCACTTCGGACAGAACGGCGAGAGAGCAGCCGCACTGAAGAAATGGAAGGTGCTCAAACCACCGATCATAACCATCTTTCACGGCGCGGACGTGGCGATCCCGGCGCGGCAGGCAGTGCTCGCGACACAATATGCCGGGCTGACCAAGCATGGGACCCTGAACCTGCCCGTCAACGATTACTTCCGCACGATGCTGCTGGAAGCCGGCCTGTCCCAGGCGAGCACGACGGTCCACCATATGGGAATTGACACCCGCGAAATCGGCTATCGCTGGGAATCGTGGGAAGGCACCCAACTGGTCGTGACGACGGTTTGCCGCCTGGTCGAAAAGAAAGGCGTCGAGTTCGCCTTGCGAGCCCTGGCCTCTCTCAAGGCCTCCCAGCCGCAGCTAGACTGGCGTTACGACATTGTTGGCGACGGTCCTCTGCGGATGAATCTGGAGAAGCTGGCCGTAGAGCTGGGCTTGGCTGGTCGCGTAACATTCCTCGGCAGCCTCCCTCACGCAGAGGTGAAAAGACGGCTTCGCATGGCGCATCTCTTTTTGCTGCCAAGTATCACTGCCAGCGACGGGGATATGGAAGGCATTCCGGTCGCGCTCATGGAGGCCATGGCCGCCGGATTGATTGCGGTCAGCACGTATCATTCGGGAATCCCGGAGCTCATCAAGGATGGGGAGACGGGGTTGCTTGCGCCCGAGCGAGATATCTCAGCGCTTGCCGGCAAGCTTGCCTGGGCCGGGGAGCACCCGACCGAATGCGAGCGTATCGCGCTTGCCGCACGCCGCAAAGTCGAGGACGACTTCAACGCAGATGTTCTGAATGAACGATTTGCGCAGATCGTTACCCAACTTGCCACATCGAGCCCTGCGCATGAACCTGCCGGTCATGTCGGGGTTTCCGAGGGCTTGGCGGATCCTTCATCTGCCGGCTGACACTGCTGCTCTGCGTTTGATCGGCAGACACGCCAAGCCGAGGGAAATCTTGCTACACTGCACCAAAAATGTTGCAGTGCAGCAAGACCTATACTAACGTCCCTGCGGGTGGGCCAACAGCGGTAGAGTTCCATGCTGCATGTCTTGTGCCTCCGGCACCCTGTTTTCGGCCCGGCTTTTGTCAAGGGCACACCGGCTCTCCGCACGAGCGCATCCTGCCGATGAAGATTTGCTTCGTAGTCGACAAGTTCCCCTCATTGTCCGAAACCTTTGTTCTCGACCAGATAGCCGGATGCCTTGAGCGCGGCATGGAAGTCGGCGTCGTCTGCAACGAGACGTCCTTCGGCAGGGACAGCAACATCGATGATCCGCGCTGGCAGGCGCTGCCAGGAAAGGTCGTATGCTGGTGGGGTGGCCTGGGTCGCTATCGCCCGCTGCTCAGGAAGTGGTCCGGCAGGTTCTGGGACAAGCTCTCGACCGCCATCGACATTGCTCATGCGCGAAAACTGCAGGGCGCCCACGTCATCGTTGCCCATTTCGGCAACAACGGCATGCGCGTGGCCCGCGCCATCAAGCGCGGGAGGATTTCCGCTCCCCTGGTGACGATATTTCACGGCCGTGATGTCGGCGAACCGCTGCATGACAATACGCTCGCGCGCTACAAGATTGTGTTCGAAAAGGGCGTTCTTCAACTGCCGGTGAATGCGTTTTTCCGCGATGCCTTGATTGAGGTCGGTGCATCGCCGGAGCAGGTTGTGGTTCACCATATGGGGGTGCGGCCGAGTGACATCGACTATCGGTGGCGTTCATGGGAGCAGGCTACGCTCTCTTTCATCTCGGTCTGCCGCCTGACTGAAAAGAAGGGCATCGAATATGCGCTTCGCGCGCTTGCTGGCCTGCCGCGGCGAGACTGGATCTACTCGGTGATCGGCGGCGGAGAACTTCTCGAGCAGCTGAAGGGGATCGCCGCAGAGCTCGGCATTGCCGACAGGGTGAATTTTCTTGGGCCCCGGCCGCACAGCGAAGTCAAACAGCGTCTGCGCGATGCGCATGTGTTCCTGCTGCCCAGCGTCGGCGCCCGCGATGGCGATCTGGAAGGCATTCCGGTTTCGCTGATGGAAGCGATGGCCGCCGGCCTGACGGTGGTCAGCACATATCATTCCGGGATCCCTGAACTGATCGATGATCACAAGACGGGTTTTCTCGTGGCTGAGCGGGACGTTGCGGCGCTGACCGGCAAGCTTGCCTGGATCGCCGAGAATCCGAAGCCGTGTGAAGGGATCGCTCTCGCGGCGCGCAAGAAGATCGAGGCGGAGTTCAACTCCGATCTGCTGAACCAACATTTCGTGGAAATCGCCATGCGGCTTGGCGAAACGAGGTCGCTTGCATGAACGCCAATCCGCCCCCCCAGTTCGGTCGTGTCGCCCTGCGCGGCGGGCTGGTAACCATCGGCGCCCAGGGCTTCAAGATGGCGATCCAGTTTCTCTCCGTCATCGTGCTGGCCCGTCTGCTCGTCCCCGAGGATTTCGGTCTGGTGGCTTCCGTCGGGCCGATCGTCGCCTTCGTCGGGCTGCTTCAGAATCTGGGCCTGCAGCAGGCTGTGGTTCAGCGCAAGGACATCAGCAACCAGCAGCTCAACCAGGTGTTCTGGATCAGCGCGCTCGTCGGGCTGGGTAGTGCCGTGGTAGTGGCCGGCCTGGCGCCTGCCATCGCCGCGTTCTATGGCGATCAACGTATGTCCGGCATCACCCTTGGCTCCGCCCTGCCGCTGCTTCTCGGCAGTCTCGCCGCAGTGCCGCTGGCGTTGATGAACCGGCACCTGCAGTTCGGCCAGCTCGCACTGAACGACGTAATAAGCGCCGCCGCCGGACTTCTGGCCGCCGCGATCGCGGCCTATGAGGGGTTGGGCTACTGGTCGCTGGTCATCGGCCCGGCGGTTTCGGCAGCTATCGCCCTGGCTGCCGCCTGGCTGGTGGCGCGTTGGACGCCTTTGCGGCCGGACCTGAAGGTCGATGCCGATATATTGTCGTTCGGCGCCAACCTGACCGGCTTCAACCTCGCCAACTTCTTCTCGCGCAATCTCGACAACATTCTCATCGGAAAATATTCCGGTGCGATCGAACTCGGCTATTACGACCGCGCCTACAAGCTCCTGTTGTTCCCGCTGCAGAACATCAACCAGCCGCTGACACGGGTCATGGTGCCGCTGCTCAGCCGCATCCACGATGATAAGGCCCGCTTTCGCGATATCTATGTGCGCACCAACTGGATGCTGGCGGCCGTTACCATGCCTGGCATCGCGGCGCTGACGCTGACCTCCAATCAGATCGTCGGACTTCTCTTCGGCGCGGGCTGGGCACCGGTCGCACCGATCTTTGCCTGGCTGGGCATCGCCAGCCTGGTCCAGTCCGTTTCAAGCACGACGGGATGGATATTCATCTGTCAGGGCAAGACGAAGACCATGTTCCATTGGGGCATCTATTCGTCGCTGACGACCGTCGCTGCCTTCGTCGTCGGCCTGCACTGGGGCGCCGTCGGCGTTGCCGCGGCCTATGCCATCAGCGGTTACGTGCTGCGCGTTCCCGTGCTGGCGCTACTGGTCCATCGCGTCGGTCCGGTGACCGCCGCCGACTTCCTGCTCATGCAGGGGCTTTTCATCGCCTCGTCCCTGCTTGCCTGGTTCCTGTACCTGTGGTTGCCGGCGTCTCTAACGGGCCAGTCAGACCTGCTCGCGGTCTTTTTGGCGCTTGCCCTCAACTACGGCATCGGTCTCGTTTTCATGCTTGCCGTCCCGCAGTCGCGACGCGCTTTGTTCACCACCCTGTCCAACGCCGCGCGCAATATCCGCTGAGCGGCCGGCGATCAGCGGCGCCAGCAGGTTTGTGGCCGACATTGCCGAAGCATGTTCTTCGAGCACGGCCTGAAGGCTTGTCTTGCGATAGCGGTCGAGATTTCCCGCAAACCGGCCGAGCTTTTCGCGCGCCTCTTCGGGCGTCACGGTGTCGATGTCGAGCAGCACATCGTCGACACCGATTCGCTTGGCCACTTCCTTGGTTTTGAACTCGTAGGCGATCGGCAGCACCGGCGTGCCGACGCAAAGCGACATGATCATCATATGCATGCGCGTCGCGACGACGAAGTCGAAGCCCTTCACCAGCGCCATCAACTGGTCCGGCGTGTGGAACGAAGCGTCCACTGTCACGTGGCTGGCGATCTCAGGATCGAGCTCGGCAACGATGGCCTGTGCGGTCTTGGAATCGTCATGGGCATATTCCGGCACGCCCTGACACGTGGAGACGAAGGTCACCTCCTTGCCAAGGTCCCTGACAAGAATTGTGGCGATCTCGCGGACCGAATCCAGATAGCGGCGCATGCCGCCCTCACCGTCGCTGACGTAGTTCCAGTGGCGGACCGAAATAGCGACGCGGCCCGTCGACGCCGGCGGCTGGCTGGAAGCGAGACGCTTGCGGATCCTGTCGGTATCGGCCAAGGCGAATACGGCATCGGCCACCACGTGGCACTTGCCGAGATCCTTCACCAAGTCCCGGATATGGGTCCGCGACCGTTCGTCGCGCAACAGGATGAGCGGACTGCGGTCAAAGATCGGGCCGAGCTCCTGGCGGTTGTAACTTTTGTCGAACGGACCGAGGGATTGCGTGAAGAAGACCGGATCTTTGCCAAATACGGCATCGAGCCTGAACTGATTGAGGCGTCGTTCGAGATTGTAGTTCTCGACGAGATAGGTTCCCCCTGTGGTGACCACCATGTCCGCGTCGGCGTAGATATCGAGACCGCGCCGGTCGCGATGGCTGAAAAAATTGCCTAGCGCGCTGCTGCCAAACCAGCGCAGGGCCTGGAGAACGAGCCGATTGTAGATCGGCTTGAACCGGTCCCTCAGCCCGCTGCCATTCTTGTATCGGAACAGGGATTCCGACAGCAGCTTATGAAATTCGAGGTCGGGATAATCCGTCTTCGGATAGAGTCGTTCCGCAACCTCGGGCTGGCTGTCGAAGACGGCAAACCGCACGTCGCCTTGCACGATCGTCTTGAGAATGTGGCGGATCGCCAGCAGAATCGCCGCATCCCCGGTATTCAGGCAGACTGTGTTTTCAACGACGATCTTCATGGGATACCTCATTTCGTCAGCAGATTCCGCGGCGTGGCCTGCGGTGCCTAGGACGGGCATGGTGACCGAAAATACCCACGCCAGGACGATCCCGATGCGGCTCGCGTCACAATCCATCGCTGCATCGGGCTGGGTGACCAGCCAGAGCGGCGCTCAAGCCCGACGGAGGGTAACGCATCAATTTTGCAGTGCAACAAAAAAACGTGCACTTATGCTACGGCGCACCAAAAATGTTGCGATGCAGCAAAAGCTGGGTTAGCATTCCCCTGGGTGGGCCAACAGCGGTCGAGTTTTCATGCTGCATGTCTTGTACCTTGTGCACGATGTTTCCGACCCGGCGGTGCGCCGGCGGATCATAATGCTCAAGGCAGGCGGCGCGCGGGTCACGTTGGCCGGCTTCCGTCGGACCACAAATGCTGTTCCCGACGTCGAGGGGCTGCAGCCGGTCGACCTCGGCGCGACGCGTGACGGCCGATTCGGCCAGCGTCTGGCGGCGGTCGCCAAGGCGGCGCTGTCGATAGGCTCGAAGCTTGCGGCGATGCCGAAGCCCGACCTCATCATCGCGCGCAATCTGGAAATGCTGGCGCTGGCCAGGCGCGCCAAGGCCGCCTTTCGCGGCGGCGTGCCGATCGTCTACGAATGCCTCGACATCCATCGCCTGGTGCTGCGCAATGACATGCTGGGCAAAGCACTGCGCACAGCGGAGCGTTATCTCGCCCGCGACGTGAAGCTTCTGGTGACGAGCTCACCGGCCTTCATCGCCAATTATTTCAAGCCGTTCGGGCAGGTCGCCGCACCGGTGGAACTGGTCGAAAACAAATACTTCGAAACCGCGCCGATCGCCTTGGATGACAGGTCAAAGGCCGAAAACCCTGCAGCACCCCCGTGGCGCATCGGCTGGTTCGGCGCGCTGCGCTGCCGCCGCTCGCTGGAGCTGCTGGCCGACTTCACGCGCCGTCAGGGCGGGCGCTTCGAGGTCGTCCTCCGGGGCCGTCCGGCACTCTCGGAATTCCCGGATTTCCACGCTTTTGTCGAGGCCGAACCCTATCTCTCCTTTCGTGGCCCCTACCGCAACCCGGAAGACATGGCCGCGATCTACGGCGAAGTGCATTTTTCCTGGGCGATCGATTTCTTCGAGGAAGGGCAGAATTCGGAATGGCTGCTGCCCAACCGCCTCTATGAGGGCTGCCGCTTCGGCGCCGTGCCGATCTCGATGGGCAATACCGAGACCGGGCGCTTTCTCGACCAGCAGGACATTGGCGTCCTGCTTTCCGATGCCACGCCCGAAATCCTGGAAACCGCGCTCGGCCGCATGGACCAGGAGCACTTCGGCAAGGCCAAGGCGCGTGTGCTGGCCCGCAACCCACGAACCTGGAGCTACGACCGCAGCGACTGCCGCGCCTTTGTCGACAGGCTGCGCGGTCTGGCGGCGGTCCCCGGTCCCTTCGTCACCGAAGCGCTGGCTTAGCGATGGCTGATGATGGGAAAAATACAGAGCATGGGAAGGCGCCGATGACGCAAACCGAAGCGCTGCCGCCAAGCCTGATCGTCATTCCGTGCCTGAATGAGGCAGCCCATATCGGCGCGTTGCTCGAGCAGCTCAGGCCGGCAGCGCTAAGGCTCGGCGCCCGCATCGTCGTTGCCGATGGCGGCAGCACCGATGGTACTTTGGCCATTGTCGAAGCGGTTGCGGCCAAGGACCCTCAGGTCGTCCTCCTGCACAACCCAAAACGTATCCAGAGCGCGGCGATCAATCTCGCCGTCGCCAGCCTCGGTGACGGCGCCGAATACCTGATCCGCATTGATGCCCATGGCGGCTATCCCGCCGATTATTGCGACCGGCTGGTCGAGGAGGCGCTCGCCACTTCAGCCGATTCGGTCGTCGTCTCGATGCTGACCAGCGGCAGCGGCGCGGTGCAGAAAGCGGTCGCGGCGGCGCAGAATTCCAAGCTCGGCAGCGGCGGCTCCAAGCACCGGCACCTCTCGGCCGGCGAATGGGTCGACCACGGCCATCACGCGCTGATCCGGATTTCGGCCTTCACCGCGGTCGGCGGCTATGACGAGAGCTTCAGCCACAATGAGGATGCCGAACTCGACTACCGGCTGCGCCAGGCTGGCTACCGCATCTGGATGAGCGGCAAGACGCAGATGGTCTACTATCCGCGTTCGTCGCTGAAGGGCCTGTATTTCCAATATCTCGGCTATGGCCGCGGCCGCGCCAAGAATGTGCTCAAGCACCGTATGATCCCGAAAGTTCGGCAGATGATCCCGCTGCTGGTGGCGCCGGTCGTCCTTCTCGCGGTATTTTCCTTTATCCACTGGCTGGCGGCGGTGCCGCTGCTGGTCTGGACTTCGGTCTGTCTGGGCTACGGCGCTGTGACCGCCATCAGCCAGCGCAATCCCAACAATGTGCTGGCGGGCATTTCGGCGATGGTCATGCATTTCGGCTGGTCGCTCGGGTTTTGGCTGCAACTGCTCGGCTCGCGATCGCAGCGCGGGGTGGCATGATGGTCGCCGACAGCCGCCGAATCGACATCTGCGTCTGCACGTTCCGGCGGCCGGAACTGGCCGACACGCTGCGGTCGCTCGCTGCCATGGATATGCCTGCCGGTTTCGGCATCGGCGTCATCGTCGCCGACAATGACGACGAGCCGACCGCCGAGCCGCTGGTGACCGCGCTGGCGAGCGAATTGAAGCTCGTGGCCCGCTACCGGCACGCTCCGGCGCGCAACATCTCGGTTGCCCGCAACGCCTGTCTTGATGCCAGCACGGCCGATTTTGTCGCCTTCATCGACGACGATGAAACCGCTTCCCGGCAATGGCTGGCCGAACTGATTGCTATCGCGGAGACAAGCGGCGCCGAGGCCGTGCTCGGTCCGGTGCGGGCGCTCTACCGCCCGGATGCGCCGGACTGGATGCGCAAGGGCGATTTCCATTCGACCTTGCCGGTCTGGGTGCAGGGCGAAATCCGCACCGGCTACACCTGCAACGTCCTTTTGAGGATGAGCGCCGACAGCTTGCGCGACCGTCGTTTCAGCCTGGCGCGCGGCCAGAGCGGCGGCGAGGACACCGAATTCTTCGACCGCATGGTCAAGGCAGGCGGTCGCATCGCCTTTGCGCCGGAGGCGTGGGTCGAGGAAGTCGTGCCGCGTTCGCGAGCCGCTTTCGACTGGCTGCGCCGCCGCCGCTTCCGCTTCGGCCAGACGCATGGCCACCTCATCGGCCATGACGCAGGCGTGATAGAGCGTGCGAAGGCTGTCGGCCTTGCCTCGGCCAAGGCCGTCTATTGCTTCGGCATGGCGGCGTTGACCGCGATTAGCCCGGTCCGCCGCAACCGCAGCGTGCTGCGCGGCATCATGCATGTCGGCGTCGTCAGCGGCCTGGTCGGTATCAGCGAAATTCGCCAATACGGACTGTCTTCCCCGCAGCAAGGAGGCAAGCGTGCAGCCTGACGTCTCCTTTGTCATCGCAGCCCACAATGCCGCGGCCACGCTCGACCGGGCGATCGCAAGCGCCATGGCCCAGCGCGGTGTCAGCGTCGAAATCATCGTCGCCGACGACCAGTCGCGCGACAACACGCTCGACGTTGCAAGAGCCTATCCCGAAGATGTCGTCAAAGTGGTTGCGCTGCCGGCAAATCGTGGCCCTGGCGGCGCCAGGAATGCCGGGCTCGAACTGGCTTCCGGCCGCTGGGTTGCGGTGCTCGATTCCGACGATGCCGTCCTGCCCGGGCGGCTTTCCGCCATGATCGCGCGGGCCGAAAGCGCGGGCGCTGTGATCGCCGTCGACAACCTCCAGGTGGTGCGCGAGGACGGCATTGCCGAAGCGACGATGTTTCCCGCCGAATATCTGGAGGGCCTGCGTGAAATCACGCTCGCCGACTACATCGCTGGCAACATCGTTTTCGAGTCCACGTTCAACCTTGGCTATCTCAAGCCGATCTTCCAGCGCCGTTTCCTGATCGAAAACGACCTTCGCTATGATCAAAGTCTGAGCATCGGCGAGGATTACATCCTGCTCGCCAACGCGCTGGCCAAGGGCGGAAAATGCGTCGTCGAGCCGACGACCGGCTATATCTACCACATCCGCACGGGCTCGATCTCGCGCGTGCTCGAGCTTCACCATATCGAGGCGATGCGCAAGGCCGACGCGGTCTTCGCCGAGACCAATTCCATGGACGCTGCTGCTGCGGCCGCCTTCGCCAAACGCGCCCGCAGCCTGCGCAAGGCGGCATCGTTCCTGTCGCTGGTCCAGCACATCAAGGCGCGTTCGCCGTTGAAAGCGATACGCACCGCGCTAAGTGATCCGGCGGCTGTCAGGCACATGTCGATGCCGATCGCCGTCCGCCTCAAAAGGGTGGCGGCGCAGTTTGCCGTCGGCGCGGAGAGGTAAGGAGGGCGAGTACATGAAGACGTTTGTTCGTGGCCTGCAACAGGCTGAAATCGATCTGCTCAGAAGGAATTTGCGATGAAGAAAATCAGGAAGGCAGTCATCCCTGTGGCGGGGCTTGGAACACGGTTCCTGCCGGCAACCAAGTCGATTCCGAAGGAGATGCTGCCCGTGGTCGACCGGCCGGTCGTCCAATATGCGGTGGACGAGGCCTTCGAAGCCGGCATCGAGCACATCGTGTTCGTCACCGGCCGCAACAAGGCTGTCATCGAGGACTACTTCGACCTGCACCCCGAACTGATTGGAACGCTCGAACAAACCGGCAAGAAGACCCAGCTGGAGGCGCTCGAAAGCATGCTGCCCGTGGCCGGCGCCACCAGCTTCATCCGCCAGCAGTCGCCACATGGTCTCGGCCATGCGGTGTGGTGCGCACGCGAAGTCATCGGCGACGAGCCCTTCGCCCTGCTGCTCCCCGATATGGTGTCGTTCGGCCGCCGAGGTTGCCTGGCTGAAACAGTCGATCTCTATCAGCAGACCGGCGGCAATGTGATCGCCGTCGAGCGCTGTGATCCCAGCGAGACCAGCAAATACGGCATCGTCGGGCGCGGCGCCGAGACAGGCAGTGGCTTCGAGGTGACGGCCATGGTCGAAAAGCCGGCGCCGGCCAATGCGCCGTCGAACTATTACATCAACGGCCGCTACATCCTGCAGCCCGAGATCTTCTCGCTGCTGGGCAACCAGCAGCGCGGCGCCGGCAACGAAATCCAGCTTACCGATGCCATGGTGCGGCTGGCGAAAAGCCAGTCTTTCTTTGCCCAGCCTTTCAATGGCCGCATGTTCGACTGCGGCTCCAAGGAAGGCTTCATAGAGGCGACCATCGCCTTCGCGCTGGCGCGCGACGACATGAAGGGACCTGTGCTGGAAATGCTGCAGGCGTTCGTGCGGTCGCATGAGCGTCAGGAAGTGGCCGCATAATGCCCATCTTTCGAGGGCATATGCGTTTGGACGATGGCGCGGCTCGTGCCTGCACGCCAGGCCGCTCAGGCCTGGCGCCAGATGGCATGAAGCTTGCGTTGCATATCTTGCCCCCGATCTCCGCAGCTCCGGGCGAGGTGCCCCGTCTCGCTCCGGCGCCTGTAACCTAGAATTGGATCGAAGATGAATTATGCCAGCTTTCCTCTCGACAAGAGGATGCCGTTGCCCAACCCCGATCAGGAAAAGGGTGAAGACTTCATCGACGTCGAGCGCCTGCTTGGCATGGCGGCGCGTCAGGTCAAGGTGGTGGCAGTCTGCGCCATCATTGGCCTGTTCCTGGGGTTGCTCTATCTGCAGACCACGCCCAAGCAATACATGTCGGTCGCCAGCGTGCTGATCGACGAAGGCCTGAACAAGGTCATCGACGACATCTCGGCTGCATCCGTCACCATGCAGACCGACGCCGCCCTGCTCAGCCAGATCGAAATCATCACCTCGGCGCGGCTGGCCTCGGTGGTGGTCGACAAGCTGAAACTCGACCAGAGCGCAGAGTTCATGAACCCGCCGCAATCGGCGCTGGTCAAGGGCATCGGCTTCGTGCGCGGCGTGATCGGCTATTTCCGCTCAAGTTCCGCCGAGCAGATTCCCGGCATGGAAAACGTCGATGAGGCGACACGCCAGGCCATGATGCAGACGGCGCGCCACGACTATGCCGTGCTGAAGCTGCAGAGCGAGGTGCTGGCGCAGCGCAACGGCCGCTCCTATGTGCTCGCCATCGGCTACCAGTCGACCAATCCGGCGCTCGCCACCGCCATCACCAAGGCCTATGCCGACGCCTATCTCGCCGACCAGCTCAACGCCAGTTTCGACGCCACCGAACGCGCTGCGGTCTGGCTGCAGGGCCGGCTGACCGAGCTTCGTCAGAACTCACAGGCGGCCGCTATGGCGGTCGAGAAATTCAGGGCCGAGCATGGTCTGGCCGCCAACAGCGACGGCCAGCTGATCAGCGACAAACAGATTGCCGATCTCACCGCGCAACTGATCGTCGCGCAGGCCGATACGGCGCGCGCCAGCGCCCGCTACCAGCAATACAAGACCATCGTCGAAAGCGGCTCGGACAATGCCTTCAACGATTCCGCCATCTCAAGCGATCAGCCGGCAAGCTCGGTCATTGCAACGCTCAAGACCCGCTATCTCACAGTGGCCAAGCGGCTGCAGGATGTGACGGCCAATTTCGGCGCCGACCATCCGCAGGCGGTGGCGCTGGCCAAGGAAAAGGCCGATCTGTCGACCCAGATTTTCGGCGAGTTGAAGCAACTGACCGAAAGCTATCGCAATGAATATGAAGTCGCGCTTTCACGCGAGACCTCACTGAGGCAGAAGATCGCCGACGCGGCCGGCAAGAGCTCCATCGACAACCAGAGCCAGGTCAAACTGCGCGAACTCGACCAGCAGGCGCAGGCGCTGACCACGCTCTACCAGACCTTCCTTAGCCGCTACGAGGAGGCCTCGCAGCAGCAATCCTTCCCGGTCGGCAAGGTCCGCATCATCTCGGATGCCTCAACGCCGCTTTCCGCCTCAAGCCCGCGCACCTCCAGGGTGCTGGCGCTGTCGCTGGTGCTTGGCGTGCTGCTTGGCGCCGGCTTCGGTGGCCTGAATGAGTTCAACGAGCGCTTCTTCAGGACCGGCGAGGACATTCGCGATCGCGTCGGCCTCAAATTCCTCGGCTATTTGCCGATGATCGGCGGCAGGCTCGGCAAGGACGCCGACGGCGGTGCGGCGGATGCCAAAGGCGCCAACACATTGTCGGCGGCCGAGAAACGGGCGCGCATGCGGGTCAGCGTCGATGCGCCGGCATCGATGTTCTCCGAAACGCTGCGCAACGCCAAGATCGCCTTCGACGTCGTCATGGAAGGGCAAGGCAGCCGGGTCATAGGCGTGGTCTCGGTCCTGCCCGGCGAGGGCAAGTCTACGGTCGCCGCCAATCTCGCCGGATTGCTGGCCGCCAACGGCTCGAAGACGCTTTTGATCGACGCCGATCTGCGCAATCCTGGCCTCAGCCGCAACCTCGGCATGGAGGCCGAGCAGGGGCTGATGGAGGCCGTGGTCAACGGCCAGACCTGGCAGTCGGTCGGCAAAGTCGACCGCCAGACCAAGCTGGCGATCATCCCGGCCGTGCTGCGTGGGCAGTTCTCGCATACCAGCGAGCTGCTGTCGTCGGCCGGCATGCGGCGCTTCATCGACAACGCCAAGGAGACGTTCGAGTACATCATCGTCGACCTGCCGCCGCTCGGCCCCGTGGTCGACGCCAAGGCGTTTGCGCCGCTGGTCGACGGCTTCGTGCTGGTTGCCGAATGGGGCCGCACGCCGCGCGCCATGGTGCGCTCGCTGCTGGAGCAGGAACCCTACGTCGCAAGCAAGGTCGTCGGCGCCGTGCTCAACAAGGTCGATCTGAAGAAGCTGCCGAAATACGGCTCGCTCGGCGGCTCGGAAAAGTTCTTCGACCGCTATTCGACCTACTATCTGGAGAAATCGGACGTGCGGGCCAAGACCGCCGCCTGAACGGAGCGCGATCCTGAAAAGGAGCGTGATCCGGAAAAGCGGATCCGGTTTTCGGAAAGGATCACGCTCAAACGAAGAAGCACGGCAGGTCAGGAAAAGATCAGCTTGCCGAATTTACCCGCGATCCTGAGCGCTGTCAGCCGGCCGCTTTGAAAGGCGCCGGTGTCGATCCCGAGCCTTCGCCCGTCAAGCCTGGGGATATCGACCGGCGTGTGCCCATGCACCACAAAGCGGTCGAGCAGATGGGCGGTGTTGAAGAACTCGTCGCGGATGTTGAGCAGGTCCTGCTCATCCTGTGCGACCAGGTCGATACCCGGCCTGATGCCGGCATGGACGAAAACGAATTTATCCGAACAGAGCAGCACCGGCAGGCTGCGCAGAAAGTCGATATGGCTGGCCGGAATGACTTCCTTCACGCGCCGGTCGACCTCGTCGCTCGAGGCATAGAGGCTGGCAAGCCGCGCCGGATCAACCCCATAGGAAAACAGCGTCTCGCGGCCGCCGACCGCCAGCCAGCGGTCCCGCGACAGATAGCCGTCGAGATAGTTCAGCATCGCCACTTCGTGGTTTCCCGCCAGGCAGACGCGCAGGAACCCTGTTGGCGGTAGCGCCAAGACATGATCGAGCACGCGCGCCGATTGCGGCCCGCGATCGATATAGTCGCCGAGCATGACGATAATCTTGCGGCCGCGAAATTGCAGCGCGTCGAGCTGGATCTTCTGCTCCAGCGACAGCAATTCCTTGTAGCAGCCATGCACGTCGCCGATCGCGTAGACGACGGTGTCGTCCATATCCATTTCCAGGCGCTCGCGCGGCGCCGGCCGGGGAGGTCTGGACCGCTGAAACAACGCCACTGGGGCTGTCAGACCCCGATGCCGCGGGCTTTGAGCGCCGCGGTGATCTCGTCAAGAATGGCGGGATCGTCGATGGTCGCCGGCATCGTCCATTCTTCCTTGTCGGCGATCTTCTGCATGGTGCCGCGCAGGATCTTGCCGGAGCGCGTCTTGGGCAGGCGCTTGATCGTCACCACCGTCTTGAAGGCGGCGACCGGGCCGATCCGTTCGCGCACCAGCCCCACCACTTCGCCTTCGATGGCAGCGGTATCGCGCGACACACCGGCATTGAGCACGACGAAGCCGAGCGGGACCTGGCCCTTCATAGCGTCAGCGACGCCGATGACGGCGCATTCGGCAACATCGGGATGCGCTGAAAGCACCTCCTCCATGGCTCCGGTCGACAGCCGGTGTCCGGCGACATTGATGATGTCGTCTGTGCGCGCCATGACATAGAGGTAGCCGTCCTCGTCGATCATGCCGGCATCGGCCGTCTTGTAGAAGCCGGGAAATTCCTCGAGATAGGCTTGCCGGAAACGCTCGTCGGCATTCCACAGCGTCGGCAGGCAGCCGGCCGGCAGCGGCAGTTTCACCACCACATTGCCAAGTGTGCCGCGCGGCACTTCATGGCCGGCATCGTCGAGCACGCGAATGTCGTAGCCCGGCATCGGCACGCCGGGCGAGCCGTATTTCACCGGCAGCAGGCCGAGGCCCGCCGGGTTGATGGTCATCGGCGAGCCGGTCTCGGTCTGCCACCAATGATCGACCACCGGCACGTTGAGTTTCTGCTCCGCCCATTTGATGGTTTCCGGGTCTGCGCGTTCGCCGGCCAGGAACAGAGTGCGGAATTTCGACAGATCGTAGTTCGGCACGAATTCGCCCTTGGGGTCCTGCCCCTTGATGGCGCGGAAGGCTGTCGGCGCGGTGAACAGCGCGACCACGCCGTGTTCGGCGATCACCCGCCAATAGGTGCCGGCGTCGGGTGTGCCGATCGGCTTGCCCTCGAACAGCACGCTTGTCGCACCATGCAGCAGCGGTCCGTAAACGATGTAGGAATGGCCGACCACCCAGCCGACATCGGAGGCCGCCCAGAACACTTCGCCCGGTCTGACGCCGAATTCGTTTTCCATCGTCCATTTGAGCGCGACCATGTGGCCGCCATTGTCGCGCACGATGCCCTTAGGCTGGCCGGTCGTGCCGGAGGTGTAGATGATGTAGAGCGGGTCGGTGGCGAGCACCGGAACGCAATCGACGTTGGCGCCCGCGGCGCGCTCGCGGGCAACGGCGTCGGCAAAATCGATATCGTAATGCTCCCTCAGATCGCAGCGCAGCTGGTCGCGCTGCAGGATCAGGCAGGCGTCCGGCTTGTGGCGGGACATTTCGATCGCCTTGTCGAGCAGCGGCTTGTAGGCCACGACACGTCCAGGCTCCAGGCCGCAGGACGCGGAGATGACCAGCTTCGGCTTGGCGTCCTCGATGCGGGTGGCGAGCTCGTGCGAGGCAAAGCCGCCGAACACCACCGAATGCACCGCGCCGATGCGGGCACAGGCAAGCATCGCGACCGCCGCTTCGGCCACCATCGGCATGTAGATGATGACGCGGTCGCCTTTGCGAATGCCGCGGTTCTTGAGCACCGAAGTCAGCGCTACCACTTCGCGCTTCAATTCGGCATAGGTGAATTTCTTGACCGTGCCGGTAATCGCGCTGTCGTAGATAAGTGCGATCTGGTCGGCGCGGCCGCCTGCGACATGGCGATCGAGAGCGTTGAAGCAGGTGTTGCAGCTGGCGCCGTTGAACCAGCGCCCGTAAACGCCCGCCTTGGCATCGAAGACGCTGGCCCACGGCGAATACCAGTCGATCGCCTCGGCCGCATCGGCCCAGAATTGTTCCGGGTCGCGTTTCCAGCCGTCATAGACCTCGTGGTAGCGTGACGCCATTCATCCCTCCTCGGGAAAACTCTCTATCTTGCAATAGCCTATGCGGGTTTTCCCGGCCACGTCTTTCCCCAAATGCCATGTCTTTCCCGATATTTGGGGCTTGGCCGATCTCGCCTTGGCCATAAATTGCAGGCACCATGGCCGGGTTTGAAATCGGGGCAGGGCGCGCAATGACGGTACGATACGGGGTTGGATCTGCCGTTGGAGCAGCGCTGCTGTTGACGATCGTTTTCGCCGCCCAGGCCGGCGATGCCGCCGCGCGGCGCATCATCGGCTTTTCCCCCGACGGCAAATATTTCGCCTTCGAGCAATATGGCGAGCTCGACGCTGCCGTTTCCGGCTGGTCGCAGATCGACATCATCGACACAAGCACAGACGAGTTCGTCGGCGGCAAGCCGATCCTTGTCCTCGATGAATCGGAAGAGGCGACCACGACGGTGGAGCAGGCACGGGCGCAGGCCGCAAAGCAGGCCGCGCCAATCCTGGCCAAATATGCCATCGCCGAGCGCGGCACGCGCACGGCCTCCGACAGGTTCACCTTCCCGGACGACACGGTCGACTACAACGACATCCGTCGCCTCGATCAGGCCGCGCAGAAATGGCTGTCGCCGTTCTATGGCGAAACACAGATTTCGACCATCCAACTCGATGAGATCCTTGCCGACAGCAAGGAGGATTGCTCGGCAAGCTTTGATGACGCGAAGCCAAGCGACCAAGTTCTTCCGGGCGACAAGACACTTCAAGGCGACAAGACACTTGAAGGGGACAAGACGGCCAAGGCCCGCGGCTTCCGCCTGTCGCTGCAGGGGCAGGACGGCAAGCCGTTCAAGGTGCTGCACGAGGACAAGGCCGTGCCGGGCTCGCGCAACTGCCCGACTTCCTACAGCCTGTCGGAATCCTACGAATACACCCCGCCCGGCAGGCCCGCGGTAGTGGCGGTGCTGGTGCAGCGCTTCAGCCAGGGCTTCGAAGGACGCGACCGCCGCTTCATCGCCGTAACCGGCCAGGCACGCTAAGCTGCGGCCCCCCTTGTGGCAGGCAGAAAAAGCTCATGCGCCCGGAAAAGCAGGGCGTTCGTGTCGGATATCAGCTCTTAAAGCGGCAAGGCCGCCAGCATCAGCCCGACGCCACCCGCAATCAATATGGCGGCTGCCAATGCTTTTCGATGACGTTCGAACGCGGTCGGAGCCCGCTCCCAATTGTAACGCATACCCAATGCTCTCCCAAAACCCCGCGACTCCATAGCTTACTTTAGGTAAGAAAAGCAAGACCTTGACCCTGCGAGATAGCTGGCTTGACAGTTTGCGGCGGTGATTCCCAGCTGCAATCACCGACTATTTCTGGGGTGCTTCCCTGTTCTCAGGCTCTGAACGATGTGGAAGTTACCACAATCTGAAGTTGGATGTCTCCATTAGGCTTCGGTTGCCTGTGTCGTGAGGATGGTGGCGTTGCCGGATTGCCACAGAACGGTCAGGCCTGCCTGTTCTCACTCTCGTCCGCGCAATGGACAGACCCGCATCGCCGCGCTATCTGCTCTCCAGGAAAATGGTGGAGGGGCTCCATGGCCCAAATCGGTTCTGAAATGGTTCTGCGGCTCGCGGACGACGCCTCGGTCCAGCATGTCGGCGATGGCGCCGTCGTTCTCTTGGCGCGCAGCGGCCAGCTTTACACCTGCAACGGCACCACCGAAGCCTTTCTCGACAAGGTGGACGGCGCCCGCAGCCTTGACCAGATCGTCGTCCTGTTGTCTGACGAGTTCGAGGTCGACAAGGGCACGCTCGACCAGGACATGGCGGCGCTGGCCGCCGAACTGGTGAGCGAAGGCATTCTCGCCGACCCGGCTCCCTGATGGTGGACGGCGTTCTCCTGCGCGCTTTGTTTCGTGTCCATTTATGGGCAAGCGCGCGGCTGATGCCGACCCTGATCGGCCGCCGCAGCTTCGAATCGGTGCTGAAATGGGCGCCGCTCAGCGCACCCACCCCTTATCGCGGCCTGTCGTCAGCCTACATCGTCGCTGCCGTCAACCGGACCGTCCGGCACCCCTGGCTGATGCGCGACCGCAGATGCCTGCGCGAGGGCCTGCTCGCCCACCGCTTCCTGCGCTTTGCCGGCTTCGATCCGGATCTGCGCTTCGGCGTCGATCCGAAGTCGATGCAGGCGCCGCGTATGTCTGCCCATTGCTGGGTCTGTCTCGATGGCCGCCCAGTGGTCTCGGACAGCCTCCCCGGCATGGTCCAGATCTATCGCCATCACGCCGATGCCGGAAAGGCACACGCTGCTTGACCGGTCCGGCGACCACCTTCTGCTACGATCTCCAGGGCCAGGTCATCAGCATATCGGCCTCGCGGGCCGATCTCTGGCCGAGCTTCGACCTCATGCTCGGCACGTTGCGCGTGAGCGGGCCGGCCGAGCCCGATTTCCGCGTCGACATCGTCGAGACGCGGGAGTTACCGGAATCGCCTGCCGGAAAACTCGCTTTCGACGGCGACGTGCCGGAGGACGGCCATTGCCGGCTGATCGACGGTGGCGGCACCGTTCATCTGGTCTTTCCCGGCCTGCAGACCGTCTCGATCAATGCCGATGGAGGCTGGGCCGAGATACGAGTCCATCCCGATGCCAAGGTCAAATGGACGGTGCTGATGATGGTGCTGGATGCAGCACTTGATGCCGGCGACCAGCACATGCTGCACACCGCCGGCCTGACATTGCCCGGCCGAGAGGCGCTGGTGCTGATCCATGCGCCGAGCGGCACCGGCAAGTCGACGACGTCGCTGGCGCTGGCGTCGCAAGGCTTCGGCCTGTGCTCTGATGACGCCATGATCCTCAAGATTTTGGCCGGCGGCGGCATCACGGCCTGGGGCTTGCCGCGCAAGGTGAAGGTCCACCGCCACACGGCGGCAATGCTGCCCTTCGTGGCGCCTTGCCTTGGCGACAAATGGGACGCCAATGGCGAGCAGGCCGTCTCGCTGGAACGTCTCGCCGAGATCATCCGCATCGAGGAGACTGTCGGCAGACCGGTTGCGGCACTGCTTCATCTCGCCCGCTCGGCGGACGCGCAAACCCGGCTCGTGCCCATGACCAGGACAGACGCCCTGGTGGCGCTTGCCACCGACAATGTCAGGACCGGCATGACCGGCCTTTTGCCGGCGCAGAGGCGCCGCATGGCAACTATCGCAACGCTGGTCAAAGCCGTCCCGACCTTTACCCTGGAAGTCGGCGAAAAACCGGCCGAGGCGTCACCGTTGATCCGCGCCGCGCTGCCGGCGCCGGACTGACGGCCGGCGCGGCAAGTTCAGGCAAAACGTGACTTTGGCCTGGCGAGCCGCTGGATCCAGCGGAAGGCGTCGCGGCGCAGGCGCGAATGCATCTTGTCCCTGGAATTGACGCCGAGCAGCGTATCGCCGGTGATCAGCCATTTGGCCAAAAATATCGAGAGGTCGGGCTTGATGCGGTCGGCCAGTTCGATCGCGCGCGGTGCATCAAACAGCCGCCCCGTCACATTGAGAACCGTCGCCAGTTCGAGCTCGATGCCGCTGATGCGCGCCGCCTCGAAAAGCCGGTCTTCATCCGCGGGCGACCGCAGCGCGCGCACGCCCTGCAGCACGTCGACGCAAAGCTGCAGCCGGTGGAACTTGTGCCCGCCGGCGGCGTGAACAATGGCGATGGTCAGCAGCGCGGCCGGCGTGTCGGCCTCGCTGCCGTCGATGATCTGCAATTCGCGAAAGCCGAGCGACAGCCGCCGCCGCATGCCGGAATCATGCACCAGGTTGCCGTGCAGTTCGATCAGCAGGCTGGTATTCTCCTTCTCCAGCCACTTGAACTCCTGCAGGTCCTGCGACTGCGTCTCCTCGCTCCAGAGTTCAAAGCCGCATCCGGCAATCACAGCGTTGGCTGCGGCGATGCTGGCCGGCTCGACCAGAATGTCGATGTCGGTGAAAGGCCGGTCGGCGGCGTGGCGGTAAAGTTTGCGGGCGAAGACAGGCCCCTTGACGATGCGCGCCGGCACGCTGGCGGCGGCGAGCCCCTTGATGATGCGGTCGCCATGATATTGCAGCAGCATCGACTGGCCGGTCGCCAGCGTCGACTGATCACGCAGTTCCGACAGCTTTTGCCGCAAGGCCGCGTCCGCAGGCAGTCGGGCGTCGCCGATCTCGCTGAGCTTGCGCAGCATGATGGGAAGCACGCCGTGGAACTCGGCATTGACGAGCAGTGCCAGCAAGCTTTCGGCAGCAACGTCACGGCCAATGGCAGCCGGCGCCTCCGGGTCGGCGAAGGTCAGCAGCAGTTTTTCATCGGCAGGCGCAAGAGATGGCAGCATCAAACCCGGATTGCGTTCGCCCACATCAGCAATTCCCGTCCGGAATTGCGTCAAACAACCAACTCAGAGGAGCGTATGTTGCAGAAAAGCATGCATGAAGCCAGCGTGTGGTGGCAGAACCAGCTCATGAATTGACTTTCCACGGTTTCGGTCCATTCTTTTGCACTGGACTGAAAAGGGTGTTTGGAATGGCCAAGAAAAAGTATGAAGCGCCCGTGCTGCGCAAGGCAGGAAAGTTGTCCAGCGTGGTGGCCGGGCCGTCGCTGCCGATACCGCGATAAGACTTCTACGGCTTCGGTTTGGATGAAGCCGGAGCGGTCGGCCGCAAGGCAAGCCGCGCTGCAGGCGGGCAATCTGTCGGCGTGACTGCGGGTAACGGTCCGTCCGGTCCCGCAGGCTAAGGCAAGTTCATAAGCCGCCTGTTCGGGATATGGGCAAGGCCCCTCCGTTACAGTCCCCAGCGCAGCGCGGCTGTGTGCACCGGCGCGTCCCACATTGACGTTGCCTCGTCATCCAGCATGGTCAGCGTGATCGAGCAGCCGGCCATGTCGAGCGATGTCACGTAGGACCCGACCAGCGAGCGGGTCACCGTCACGCCCTGTTTTTCGAAGATGTTTCGGGCGCTGTTGTACATCAGATAGAGCTCCATCAGCGGCGTGCCGCCAAAGCCGTTGATGAACAACAGTGCCGGGCCTTTCGCCCTGTCGCCGAGATCGCCCAGGATCGCGGCGCAAATCTCTTCGGCGATCGCATCGGCGCTTTTCAACGTGTCGCGACGCCGGCCGGGCTCGCCATGAATGCCGACGCCGAATTCCATCTCGCCATCACCAATCTCGAAGGTCGGCCTGCCGGCCGCCGGCACCGTGCAACTGGTCAGCGCCACGCCCATCGAACGCGTCGCGCTGTTGATGCGACCGCCGAGCGCCTTGAGATCCGCCAGCGCCATGCCTTGCTCGGCGGCGGCGCCGACGATCTTCTCCACCACCAGCGTGCCGGCGACGCCGCGCCGGCCGGTCGTAAAGGACGAATTCTCGACGGCGACGTCATCATTGATCACCACCTGCAGGACGCCGTCGGCCATTTCGCCGGCCATGTCGAAATTCATCACGTCGCCTTCATAGTTCTTGACGATGAACAGGCAGCCGGCGCCGGTATCGACGGCGGCGGCCGCCGCCAGTATCTGGTCCGGCGTTGGCGAGGTGAAGACCTGGCCGGGGCAGGCGGCGTCCAGCATGCCGTGACCGACAAAGCCGGCATGCAACGGCTCGTGGCCGGAACCGCCGCCCGAGATCAGCGCCACCTTCCCCGGCTTCATCACCTTGCGGCGAATGAATTTGTGCTCCTCGCCCAGCACCAGGATGTCGGCATGAGCTGCAACGAAGCCGTTGAGGCTTTCGGTCAGCACCGTGTCGACGGAATTCATAAACTTCTTCATGTGTCCTCCCGACACAACACGATCAGCCGCCACTCCTGCCGGTGATGCTGGTGATCTTCTGGATGAATTCGTTGATCGCCTTGTCGAGCGCTGCATTCTGCTTGTCGTCGCCGAAATCGGGCACGATCAGCGAGACATGCCGGGTCTTGCGCATGCCTGCCGCAACCGACATCTTGCCGGGATGCGCCAGATGATAGGCAGCCAGAAACTGATCGCGCTCGGCCGGACTGAAATGGCAGACCGAAAAAATAGCCGGCAGATGTTTTGACGGGATCGGGGTCGAATAGGCCGCGCTGGAAATCTGGGTGACGAAGCTGCGGTGCTTGCCAAGCGCGTCGGCAAGGCGTTGTCGCATACCCGACGGTCGCTGGTCGATGACCTGCGACAGGATCGTCTTGTAGGCGCGGATCGCCTCTTCCGAGCCGGCTTCTGGTGTCTTGTCGGCCATCTCAGTCATCCTAGACCGATGCATCCGAGATGGCCGCCTTGGCCATGGCGAGTTGGGCGGGAGCCACCGAGAGATCCCGCAGGCCGGCCTCGAGCAGTGCCGGGATCGATGCCGGATCGCCGCCGGCATCGCCGCACAGGCTGACTGGGATTTTCGCGCGCAGGCCAAAAGCGGCAACCGAGCCGATCAGCCGCAACACGGCAGGATGACGCACCGAATTGAGGTGTGCCACGGCAGCGTTGTCGCGGGCGGCGGCCATAACATATTGGGTCAGATCGTTCGAACCGATCGAGAAGAAGGCGACATCGGCGAACGCTTCCGGCGCGATCGCCACCGACGGCACCTCGACCATGATCCCGAGCGGCGGCATTTTGTACGCTACGCCGCGCGCGGCAAGCCCGGCCTGCTCCTCCACGAACAGAGCGGCGGCGCGTTGGTACTCCTCCGCGACGGCGATCATCGGAAACATCACCTTCAGATTGCCGTGCACCGCCGCGCGCAGCAACGCCCTGATCTGTACGCGAAACACCTCCGGCCTTGCCAGCGACAGCCTGATGCCGCGCAGACCGAGGAACGGGTTGCTCTCCTCGACGGTGAAGCCCGGCACCGGCTTGTCGCCGCCGGCATCGACGGTGCGGATGGTCACCGGCTTGTCGCCTGCCCATTCCAGCACCTTGCGATAGGCCTGGTATTGCGTCTCCTCGTCCGGCGGCGCCTTGCCGAACAGGAATTCGGTGCGCATCAGCCCGACGCCATCACAGGTCGAGATGTCGATGCCATCGACCTCGGACGGATCGGCGATGTTGACCTGCACGCGCACCGTCGTGCCGGCCCGGGTTACCGCCGGTTTCGCGAGATAGGCTCCGGCCGTGTCTCGATGTGCCACAAACGAGGACGAGGACCGGTGGAACGCTTCGATCTCGGTCGTGGTCGGCGAAAGCACGATACCGCCATGCTCCGCATCGAGCAGAGCCAGACCGACGGGATTAGCCGGCGAAGCGCCAAGCCCCACCACCATCGGCACGCCGCGCGAGCGCGCCAGCATGGCGACGTGGCTGGCGGCGCTGCCGGCCCTCAGCGCGATGCCGCCGCCGGTGCTCCAGTCGGTCTCGAGAAAGCGCGTCGGCGCGATGTCCTCGCCATAGAGAATGGCGCCGGCTGGTGGAGCGCTCTCCTGCTCCTCGGTAAGGGCGCGCAGCACGCGGTCGCGGATATCGCTGATATCGGCGGCGCGAGCCCGGAAATAGTCCTGGTCTGACGTTTCGTAGCCGGAGATCTCGGCGTCCAGCGCCTGTCGCCAGGCCATGTCAGCCGGCATGCCGGACGCGATCGCGGCAAAAGCCGGGCCGGTCAGTGCCTCGTCCCCAAGCATGGCGAGCTGGAATTCGAGAATGCCGGCGGCCTCGTCATCGGCGGTTTCGATCAGGGTCGCGAGCCGGTCCGTCGCGCTGGCGATAGCTGCTTCCAATGCGGCCTTCTCGTCCGCGGCGCTCGCCTTGCCCGTGTAGTGCGCGGTGCCGTTGTCGAGGTTGAACAACGGCCCCTCGGCATAGCCGGCCGAGGCCGAAATGCCTTGCAGCCTAAGCGGTTCGGGCATGGCCCGCATCCTCGTCGAAACCGCGTCGCACCAGCTCGGCCAGCGCTCTCACGGCATCATCGGCGCCGTCGCCTGTGGCCCGGATGTGCAGCATGGTGCCTTTCGGCGCCCTGGCCGCCATCACCTTGACGATGCTCTTGGCGTCGAACCATGGGCCGTTGGCGGCAAGCGCAATCTCCACCTCGGCGGCAAAGCTCTTGGCAAGCTTGGTGAACTTCACCGAAGGGCGCGCGTGCAGACCTACCTCGTGGGTGATCAGGACGGTGGCCTCGGCAAATGCGGACATCAGGTCAAAATTCCCGTTCGCTCACGACGGCGACAATTCATGCGCCGTCGCCACCACTTCCTTCAGCGAGGCGCCGCCGGACGCCTCCGTCGCGGCCATCACCGCGCCTTCGACGATCGGCGCGTTGCAGACGACGATCTTCTGCGCCCGCGGCTCGCCGATCATTTCCACCGCCATTTCCGAATTGGTCTCGGCGCCGCCGAGATCGACCAGTATGGCGACGCCCGCCTCCGACCACGCCTTGTCGATGGCGCCCATGATCGCTTCGACGCTGGTGCCGAGCCCGCCATGGCCGTTTCCGCCGCACCATGCAAGCGGCACTTCGTCGCCCACCATCTGCCGCACCATGTCGGCCGTGCCTTCGGCAACCAGCGGGGAATGCGAGACGATGACGATGCCGACATTGCTCATGCTTGGCCCTCGACGGTTTCGGCGACGGTCCGCACCAGCAGCGCCACAGAGCGTCCGCCGGCATCCATGTGGCCGATAGAACGGTCGCCGAGGAATGAGGCGCGACCGCGTGTTGCCTTCATCGGCACGGTCGCTTCGGCAGCCGCGTCGGCGACATCTGCGATTTCCATGGCCGTCTTTCCTTTGACCAATGCGTCATGCACGGGTTGCAGCACATCGAGCATGGTCTTTTGACCGACCTGGGATTTGCCTCTGGCGGCCACAGCTTCGATTGCCTTGCCGAAAACAGCCGCCAGATTGGCACGATCCGGCTCTCCCGAAATCTCCTTGCCGAGCGCCAGGAACAATGTACCGAAGAGCGGCCCGGACGCACCGCCAACCGTCATCACCAGCTTGGTGCCGATCGCCTTCAGCGCCTCGGGCAGCGGCTTTGCAGCGAACGCCCCGGCATCGGCGCGCACAGCCTCGAAGCCGCGCTTCATGTTCAGCCCATGGTCACCGTCGCCGATCGCCTGGTCGAGCGCGGTCAACTCTTCCGAGTGAGCGGCGATCGTGTCCGCGGCGGCGGTGATCAGCCTGGCAAGGTCGAACGCTGCCATGTCCAGATTCCCGGTTTCGATCCTGCCGGCAGTATCGCAAGAGTTTTCATTCGACAATCTAAGCATGCCGTCAGGCCGTTGCATGCAGCGCGGCGGCGGCCGCGAACACTTCGGCCACGGCATGGGCGCCAGGGTCGACTACGCCTTGCAATTTGGTGCCAACATAGGCGGAGCGTCCGGCCTTCGCCTTCTCCATGGCAGCGGTCGCCTCGGCGCCGTGCCGTGCCGCTGTAGCCGCGGCATCCAGCCCCTTGGCATCGAGCGCCTTCAGCGCCGGCTCCAAGGCATCGACCATGGTGCGGTCGCCGACCTTGGCGCCACCGTAAAAAGTCATGCGGTCAAGCCCGGCAAGCAGCGCCTTGGACAGGGTTGCTCCGCCGTTCGAAGCCTGAGCCGCCGCCGTGAAGAAGATCGACAGCAAGACGCCTGAGGAGCCGCCCATTGCGACGCCCAGACTATCGCCTATAGCCGCAAGCGTGGCGGCAGGGTCGGCCAGCGGCAGCGCATCGAGCCGTTCCAGCACGCTGCGCGCGCCGGTCGCAACCGTCGAACCGGTATCGCCATCGCCCGCCTTGGCGTCGAGCCCGTTCAGTGTCTCTTCGAGCGCGATCAGCCGTTCGCAGACCGTGACGATCAAACGCCTGGTGCCGGAATCCTGGCTGGCCCTTTGGGCTGCACTGTTTCCAGCCGCTTTCGCCATAGGCACGATAGCCGGCGCGACGACGGTTTTGGCCGGCATCCAGGCATGTGGGCCGACAGGCGCCAGCAAGGCTGCCTCGCGCGCCGCATCGAGCTTGATCAGCGACAGCGAAAAACCGTTCATGTTGAGCGCCGTCATCAGCGGTCCTGGGCCGATCGCAAGCTTCACGGTCTTGGCCAGCGGCGAGGCCAGCACGGCATTGGCGACCAGCGACATTTCGAGCGGCGGCACCGAGCCGAGATTGTTGATGAGCAACGCGTGGCTGGCGTTCGGGTCGAGCCGCACCGCCAGCCGCTCCGCCATGATCGCCACAAGTCTGTCGGCGCTCTGCACGGCGATGCGCTCGACGCCCGGCTCGCCATGGATGCCGAGGCCGAGTTCGCCGTCATTTTCGCCGAACCGCTCTTCATGTGGCTGGCCGGGGATCGAGCAGGACGACAGCGACATGCCGAGCGAGATGATGTCCTTCGCCGCCACGCGAGCGGCTGTAGCAACGGCTGCCAGGTCCTGACCGGTCTCCGACAAATGGCCGGCGATCTTATGTACGAACAAGGTGCCGGCGACGCCGCGCGGCTGGTTGATATCCGGCAGGGCGATGTCGTCGGCGACGATCGCCATCTCGACGCGAAACCCTTCGGCGCGCGCTTTCTCGGCCGCCAGGCCGAAATTGAGCCGGTCGCCGGTGTAGTTCTTGACGATCAGCAGGCAGCCGGCGGGGCCGGTCACCGCGCGGATGGCGGCCAGCACCGCCTCGACGCTGGGCGAGGCGAAGATCTCGCCCGAAACCGCCGCCGTCAGCATGCCCTTGCCGACAAAGCCGGCATGGGACGGTTCGTGTCCGGCGCCGCCACCGGAGACGACGGCAACTTTCGCCTTGTCCCAGTCGGCGCGCAGCACGACCTTGATCTCGGGATAACCGTCGAGGCGCGCGAGATCGCCGGAACCGATGGTCCGCAACAGGCCATCCAGCGCCTCGGTGACGATCGTTTCTCTGCGGTTGAAAAAGTGCTTCATCGAGTTCGTCCCGTATTCGCAATCGTCAGTCAGAAGCCGGCGTCTAGACCGCCGAAATCTTCACATCAGCCTTTGTCCGTCGGCGCCGAAATACAGCGGCGAGCGGTAGCGGATCACCACTTTGTCGCCCTCGGCCAGATCCGTATCGGGGTCGGTGAGCGTCACCAGTTTCTTCGGGCCGACCGTAACATGCAGATGGTTCTGGTCCCCGAGATGTTCGACCCAGTCGACGACGCCGTCGGCATGGCCGTTTGCGGTCTTCTCGATCGACAGATGCTCGGTGCGCGCGCCGATGGTCTTGGTTCCGGTCGGCGCCCCACCATCAGGCAGCAGTCCCGCTGGCAGCAGATTGATCGCCGGCTGGCCGAGCCGTGCGGCGACATGAAGGTTTGCCGGCTCGGAATAGATGGTGCGCGGCGTGCCGATCTGCACCAGCACGCCATTGTTGAGGATGCCGATGCGGTCCGCCATGGTCATCGCCTCGATCTGGTCGTGCGTGACATAGAGCATGGTGGCGCCGAGCTCGGCTTGGATGCGCTTGAGTTCGAGCCTGAGATCGGCGCGCAATTTGGCGTCGAGCGACGACAGCGGCTCGTCCATCAAATAGATCGACGGCTTGCGCACCAGCGCGCGCCCAATGGCGACGCGCTGCATTTCGCCACCCGAAAGCTTGGTCGAGCGGTTGTTCAGCTTGTGGTGGATGCGCACCATCTTCGCCACCTCTTCGACGCGGCGGCGAATCTGGTCCTCCGGTACTTTCCGCGCTGGCGAACGCAGCGGGAAGGCGAGGTTGTCGTAGACCGACAGATGCGGGTAGAGCGAATATTGCTGGAACACGAAGGCGGTGTCGCGCTCGGCCGGCGACAGCGTCGTCGCATCGTGGCCGCCAATATGGATCGTGCCGCCATCCGGCCGCTCCAGTCCGGCGATCAATCTCAGCGTCGTCGTCTTGCCGGCGCCGGTCGGGCCGAGCAGCACGACGAATTCGCCATCGGCGATGTTAAGGTCGAGGCCATCGACGGCGACATGGTCGCCGAAGCTTTTGGTCACGCCCTTGATGTGCACGTCAGCCATGCTGCGCTCTCCCTTGAGAGGCGGTATCGTGGATCGCGGTGCGCACCGCCCGACCCGAGCCCTTGTCGAACAGCGACAGCCGCACGCTGTTCAACGTCAGCCCGACATGATCGCCGGCAGCGAGCCGGATTTCGGCCGGCACCCGCGCCTTGATGATGCCGTCCGCCGTCTCCACCGCCACGATCTGCGTCGTGCCGAGATATTCGGTGCCGTAGATGGTGCCGCGCAGTTTCGACGCATCGTCGAAACGGATGTGCTCGGGACGGATGCCGAGCGCCATGTCGGCGGGCGCAATTTCCTCGCGCACTTCCGGCACCGCCACCTTGGCGCCCTGGACGACGATTTCCTTCGCCCCCTTCGCCAGCCCGCCACCGAAGCCCAGGAAATTCATCGGCGGCGAGCCGATGAAGTCGGCGACGAACATGGTTGCCGGGCGGTCGTAGATTTCGCGCGGGCTGCCGAACTGTTCGATGACGCCATGGTTCATGACGGCGATCTTGTCGGCCATCGACATCGCTTCCATCTGGTCGTGCGTGACATAGACGGTGGTGGCGTGGATGCGGTTGTGCAGCTCGCGCAGCTCATGCACCATCAGATCGCGGAATTCGGTGTCGAGCGTGCCGAGCGGCTCGTCCATCAGGAAGCATTTTGGCCGTCGCACGATGGCGCGACCGAGCGCCACGCGCTGGCGGTCACCGCCGGCAAGGCCCGAGACCGATTTGTTGAGCAGATGGTCGATGCGCAGCAGCTTCGCCGTTTCCTCGACACGGCTTCGAATCTCGGCCGACGGCATGCCTTGCGCGAGAAGCGGGAAGCCGATGTTCTTGCGCACATTCATATGCGGATAGAGCGCGAAAAGCTGGAAGACGAAGGCGATGTCGCGTTCGCGCGCCCGGCGCATGGTGACATCCTCGCCGCCGAGCAGGATCTGGCCGCCCGTCGGCAGTTCCAGCCCGGCGATCATGCGCAGCGTCGTCGTCTTGCCGCAGCCCGACGGGCCAAGCATGACGAAGAACTCGCCATCCTCGACGATGAAGCTGGAATCCTGCACGGCGACGAAATCGCCGAAGGCCTTTCTCAAATGTTGGACGCGGATTTCGGCCATGATTATTCCGGGAATTTCGAGACGATGATGAACATCACTGTGCCGGCGAGCATAGTGATGAAGGAGTAGGTGTAGAGCGCGAGCGCGAAAGGCTGGAACAGCATCAGGAAGCCGACGGCGATGAGCGCCGTCGCAATGTTTTCCATCAGGCCGCGCCGGGCCCAGCGAGGCCAGGATGACTTTTTGGAGATGGCTGGGCGCGTCATGCGTAGCTGCCTTCCTTCTGCCCGGCAACGGGGCGAGACGGTTGCCAGGTGGTTCCCCCACTCCGTCGCTGCTTCGCAGCGTCACCTCTCCCCCCTCCGGAGGGAGAGGAAGGCAGCCTGCCTGAATGAAGTTCGCGTCCTTCCTCTACCCCGTCGATCGGGGGAGAGGTGTCGAGCGAAGCTCGACGGCGTGGGGGTCGACCGTTCACCAAAGCGATGCGGATCATGCTCGGCCCCGCCCACTGTTGCGCCAGACGCCGTCATCGGCCATCAGCTCGCTCAAAATGCCTTCGCGCAGACCACGGTCGGCGACGCGCAGCCGCTCCGACGGCCACACCGCACGGATCGCTTCAAGAATAGCACAGCCGGCCAGCACAAGATCGGCGCGGTCCGTACCGATGCACGGGTTGGCGCAGCGCTGCTGGAAGTCCCAGCCGACCAGTTTTTCGACCATGCGGTCGACGCTGTCGCGGTCCATCCACAGCCCATCGACGCGGCGGCGATCGTAGCGTTCGAGGTCGAGATGGACGCCGGCCAGCGTCGTCACCGTGCCTGATGTGCCCAGCAGATGGAATTTCGGGCTGGTCAGCACGTGGCTCAACCGGTCGCGGCCGTCGAAGGATTTTAGCCGCACCGCGACATCGTCGACCATCGCGGCAAAGATCTCGCGCGTCACCGTGCGGCCGCCAAAACGCTCGGCCAGCGAGACGACGCCGACCGGCAGCGACGTCCACGACACGATGTGGTTGGCAAGCCGTGGCGAGCGCTGGCCGGTGAGGTCGATCAGCGCGATTTCGGACGAGCCACCGCCAATGTCGAACAGCACCACGCCTTGCGTGTCGCGCTCGACCAGCGAGCCGCAGCCGGATACAGCAAGCCGCGCCTCGGTCTGGCGATCGATGATTTCCAGCTTCAACCCCGCCTCTCGTTCGACGCGCTGCAGGAATTCCACGCCATTGTCGGCGGTGCGGCAGGCCTCGGTGGCGATCAGCCGTGCCTTGCGGATCTTGCGGTTGCGCAATTTGTCGCCGCAGATCTTCAGCGCCTCGACGGCGCGGTCCATCGCCGCCTGGCTCAGGTGCCCATTCGCCGTCAGCCCCTCGCCCAGCCTGACGATGCGCGAGAAGGCGTCGATGACGCGGAACTGGCCATGGCGCTGCGGCACCGCGACCAAAAGCCGGCAATTGTTGGTGCCGAGATCGAGCGCGGCAAACACCGGCAGTTCCTGCATCGGCGGACGATGCATTGGCTGTTCCGGTCGGGATTGTGGCGCCGAGGGCAAAGGCACCGGCGCTGGAGCGGCCGGGCCGACTGAGGCCGGCGCACTAACCGCTTCGGCCGTTGCGAGAGGGCTGTCGTCGCGCGCAAAAACCTTGCGCCCACGCCGGCGCTTGCGCCGCTTTCTCGCCTTGCCTCGCTGATGCTGGGCTTCGCCGGCCTGTCCGTTACCGGACTGAGGCCCCGCCTGGCGGGGCCGCCCGGCGGATGGGCTTGGCCCGCCTGACGGCGGCGAAGCCCTGGACACGCCCACTTCCGGCGCGCCAGCGCCGGTGTCGTGGTCTTCCACTTCAGTTCCTTCCGGCGCCGCGCGAACCGGAAAACCGGACGCAGCAGGCGCTTAAAAATTTTAAGTTGCCGCCAGAGTAGCAGCGCCGGACCGGATCACCAAGAGCAAGGGGCCAAATTTTGCCGGCTGCGTCCTGCCACGTCCCCGCTGCTTTGCAGCGTCCCGGCGTTCGCTAGCCTTTTCATCTTGCCACTGGCACGACGAATTCGCCGTTGGCGAACCGGCTGCTCACCCTTGCCGGTTGAATAGCCGGCTTCAATGAGGCATTTCTGAAATGAGGGGGAATTGGTGAATCGCGGACGTTTTAACGCCCGCCTGGGCGATGGGCAGCAACACATGACGACAACTCCATGAATTGGGGGGGCACGAATTGGAAGCGCTATCTGTGGCCGGTCATCGGTGTCGCGGCGGTCATCGGGTCGCTGTTGTTGCTGTGGCATGAGTTGCGCGGCATCTCGATCGACGATGTCTGGGACGGCATATCAGCCATCCCGACGCGCGGCTGGGTGCTGGCGGCGCTGAGCTCGGTGGTCGCCTACGCCTCGCTTGCCGGCTACGACCACATAGCGCTCTTGCATATCGGCAAAAAGGTCTCGTGGCTGTTCGTCACCTTCTGCTCCTTCACCACCTATGCGCTGTCGCACAACATTGGCGGCTCGGTGTTTTCGGGCGCCGTGATCCGCTATCGCGCCTATGGCACCAGGGGGCTGACCGGCCAGGACGTCGGCATTCTGGTGGCGATCTGCTGGATCACCTTCGTGCTCTCCAGCATTCTGGTCGGCGGCCTGGTGCTGGTGTTCGAGCCTGCGATCATCGACCGCTTTTCCGGCGCCCCGCACCACGGCCTGGCGATCGCCGCCGGCATCGCTTTGCTGATCCTGATCAGCGCCTACATCTTCGGCAGCTGGCTGCATCTGAAGCCGCTGAAAATCGCCGGCTTCCAGCTGCACTATCCGGCGCTGCCGATCGTGGCGCGGCAATTGCTGATCGGCCCGATCGAGCTTCTGGCAGCAGCGGCGATCATCTTCTTTGCTCTGCCGGCGGCCGGAAATCCCGGCTATTTTGTCATTCTCGGCGTGTTCCTGGTGTCGTTCTCGGTTGCGCAGATCTCGCACGCGCCGGGCGGGCTCGGCGTGTTCGAGGTCGTGTTCCTCGCGGGCCTGTCTGATATGGACCCGGTCGGCGTGTTGGCGGCACTTCTGGTGTTCCGGCTGTTTTACCTGATCATCCCGCTGCTGATCGCGCTCGGCGTGGTGCTGTTCTTCGAACATTCGCAATACAGCCGGACGGAGAGCTGAGGATCATTGGGTGCGGCGCGCCACCCGGGCGTAATTGCCCCTATGAAACGCTGTGATTGAAACGCAGCTTAGGCTTGACTATTTTCCGGCGGCGGCTACAAGGCACGCGCGGCTGCTTCGGCGGCCCACCAGCGCGACAGCGCCTGCTGGGGAATAGGTTAACGGTAGACCCACGGACTCTGACTCCGTTAGTCCTGGTTCGAATCCAGGTTCCCCAGCCAAGGCACGTCATGCCCACTGACAGCCAGTACATCCTCGAACGCATCCGCCAGGGATGCGTGGAGTTGTCCGACGACGAGTTCGCCATCGACAGGCTGGCAAAATATGTCGGCAACGGGAGAATCCGCTGGCATGTCGAGTTGCGTGGGCATCGCATCGAGCTGACAACCGGCCAGATCAAGAAGCAGCCTACCTTTCGCAGGAAAATCCTCGAACAGGCCGGCGTTCTGCCGCCGCAGCGTGCCGGGGCCGATTACCGGCGATGGGCACTCGATCTCAGGCGGAATGCCATCGAGCTTCCCTGGCGCGACAGGCCGGTCGATGCCGGTTTTGCCATCGACAGGCTGACCAGCCACGGCGATGGGCGCTGGACGGTGGAATATCAGGGCAAGGCGATAAAATTCACGACGACGAAACTGCGCCGGCAACTCAGTTTCCGCAAACGCATGCTGGCCAAGGCTAAGGTGCTGCCGCCGGAATTGGCCCCGCCTGCCTATCGCAAGTGGATGGACTCGCTCATGCAAAACGCCACAGAGGCGGTACCGCAGGCCGGCGAAGCTTCGGCGACGGAGAAGAGTTGGCTTGACGACCTGCCGGAGCTGGCCGGCTGGGAAGATGAAGCGCCGCCCGAGAATTGATTGGGTTCCAATGATCATGAAATCCGGCGATGCCTCTCCGGAACTGCGCGATTGGGCAGCGGACGTTCTGGGGATACAGACCGATATCGGAATGCCTGCCAAAATTGCCCAGCAATAATCGCCTACCCGCCTCATATTCCTCCGGCGGGAATTTGGTCGCCGCCCAAATCAGCGGCCGGCGCCGCTCATTCAAGAGATGGCCTGAGGAGGCGCCGGCCAGGCGGGCCTTGGGGTACCCGCCGACGCTACATTAGCATTCACGCATAGATTTGGAATGGCGCGAACGCGGAAGGCCGGCTGCCTTCACAGCAGCATTACCGCAATTTTTCCCAAGACCAGGAACCCGCAACGGTGCAAGGGTTGGAACGCCCAGCGTTTCGGCGCGGCTTGCCTGGAGACAATCATGGCGACGTTTCTTACCGCTCTCGCATCCGAAGGTCCGCCAGCCGACCGGGCGAAAGACATGGACCTGTATGGATGGTTGATCGGCAGTTGGGACATGGAGACGCTCCACCACCGCAACGACGGCACAATTCAGAAATGGGATGGCGAGTGTCACTTTGGTTGGGTGCTCGAAGGCCGCGCCATTCAGGACATCTGGATCAGGCCCAGGCGCCCTGCCCCGTCCACCATGTATGGCACGACCTTGCGCGTCTTCGATCCCGGGATCGGTGGCTGGCACATTATCTGGAGCGATCCGCTCAACCAGGATTACTCGCGCCAGATCGGGCGGGCCGAAGGCAAGGACATCGTCCAGATGGGCGCCGACTCGCGCGGCCTGCAGGCGCGGTGGCGGTTCACCGAGATCACCGCCGACAGCTTTCACTGGATCGGCGAGGAGAGACGCGCGGAGAGCGACCCCTGGCGCGTGACCTATGAACATTTCGCCCGCCGGGCGGGTTTCTGAAGCACGCCTGCGCGTTCCGCCCTCGTGCCCTTGCGCAACGCTCGATCATTTTCCCAACCGGCGCGATAACCCTCGTCCCGGTCGACGCCCCCGGCGAGAGCACGAAGGCGGTGGTCCCGCCGCCTGCCCCGCCCGCGAAAGGCAACAGCGCGCATACCGGCGTTTGAGCGAAAGACGGAAGCTTACTCCGCCGCTTTCGTAGCCTGCGATGCCCCTGATCGAGAGGAAATCCTCGAGCCTGTATCCGGCGTATTCGGCCGTTGCCGGATTGCTTTGCGCCGCCCGACCGGCAGCCTGCGCCAGCCGGGATGGTTGATGCAGACATTGTGGTGCGCATGGCGGGCGAGGTACGACCATAGATTAGCGATAGCTCAATTAACACCAAACGAGTATCTCAAAACCCGCCGGTACAAGCGCGCCCAAGAACCTTCATATGTACTGAGCGCGAACAGAGGCTAGACAAGCGAAGATTCCAATAGCATTGTTGCCACTGGGACGGGGCTCGACCGGCAAGCGCAAACGATGCTTGTCGGTGGTTGGCAACAGCTAAACCGTACGGCCGTAATTGCCACGGCTGCGAGACCAAGGAGTCCCAAGGATGCCGAACCCAAGCCAAACCAGCGATCAATGGTGGGTCAACGACCAGACGCCGGACAACCCGTACGGCAAAAGCGAAGATTACGGGGCCTTCCTCACCTACCTTGGAGCGCTGGACCGGTCGATAACGCCGGCGATCGCGGCGGGAACGCTGAGGATCAATGTCTCCGAGCTCAATGACCATCCCGAATACAAGGCCGCCGCGATCGGCGCCTTGCAGATGTGGGCCAGTGTCACCCCTTTGAAGTTCGAAATCGTCGACAATGCACCATACAACAGCGCAACGGACTGGATGCAGGTTGTCAGCCCCGAACTGGGCGAAGAGGACGACGGCAGCGCCTATTCCAACGACCGCTATGTCAGCATCGGCCAGCGTTTCCACGACACCGAGGTCAACAAGACGGATATTGGCGGCTATGTCTTCGATTCCTTCATCCATGAATTCGGTCATGAGTTCGGGCTGAACCACCCCGGGCTCTACAATTACAGCGGCCCCGGCGGCGTACAGATCAATTATCTGAACAATGCGACCTGGACCTACGACCGTCAGCAATACAGCGTCATGTCCTATTTCGACGGGATCGATGTCGGTGAAACCAGCCGCTGGTCGGCGTCAACGCCGATGATGGCCGACATCGAGGCGGTCATCCGCCGCTTTTTCTCCACCGTCGACGAGAACGGCGTGCGCACCTATCAGCATATCGATCTCAACACCGGCGACAACGTCTACGGCTTCGGCAGTGCCGTGGACGGCTACCGGCTGACCTCCTCGGGCATGCAGCACGATATCGGCTTTGTCATCCATGACACCGGCGGAACCGACACGATCGACTTCTCCGGCTCGACGGCCGGTACGATCCTCGATTTGCGCGCCGGACAGTTCTCCAGCGTCAACGGCCACAGCAACAATGTGTCGATCTTTGCCGGGCACAACGCCGACGGCACCGACTATTACATCGAGAACGGCATCGGCAGCAGCTATGACGACGTCCTGATTGGCAATGACGGAGCCAACGTGCTGGATGGCCGCGGCGGCGGCGACCGCATGGCCGGCAATGGCGGCGACGACACCTACTTCGTCGATTCCCTCGACGACATCGTGCGCGAGGAAGCGAATGGCGGGAATGACACGGTCGTTCTGCTGAACCGGAACTTGAATATCCGGAAAATCGCCAACGTCGAACACATCATCTACGCCGACGAGTCGACACTCCAGCCTGGAGACGGCGGCACCGAAACCGCACCGACCATCGGCGACAACACGATGACCAGCGTCATCTTCGGCGACAATGGCAACAATACGCTCGACGGCGGCGCCGGCGACGACACGATCTTCGGCCAGGGCGGCGATGACCTCATCATCGGCGGCCGCGACTCGCTCGCCAGCCGCGACATCAACAACACCATCGATGTCGCCGACCTTCCAGACCAGACCGAGAGCGACGACGGCAATGACACGCTCTATGGCGGCCGCGGCAACGATACGATCCTCGGCGGCCAAGGCAACGACATCCTCGACGGCGGCGACGGCGACGATACGCTGAGCGGCCAGGATGGCGTCGATATATTCAGGGGCGGCGCCGGCGTCGACACGGTAGACTTCAGCAAGGAGAGCCCCTTCCAACTGCTCGTCAACCTCGAGACGAACGTTGCCAATGGCGGCACCGCCACCGGCGACACCTTCTACAGCATCGAAAACCTGATCGGCTCCGATGACCGCATCGACCGTTTCATCGGTACGTCGGCGGCAAATCATTTCTGGGGCCGGGGCGGCGGCGACTATTTCAACGGCGGCGGCGGCAACGACATACTGGATGGCGGCAATGACGGCGACATCCTGTACGGTGAAGCCGGCAACGACACGATCATCGGCGGCGCCGGCCAGGACTATCTGGATGGCGGCGCCGGCATTGATACGGTCGTCTACGAAGGCAGTTCCGCCGGCGTGACGATCGACCTCGCCAATGGCACGGCCAATGGCGGCGACGGCGATGGCCCGGTGCAGATCGTCGGGCGCGGCACCGTTATCCGGCACGACATCCTGGTCGGCTTCGAAAACGCCGTCGGGTCGTTCTTTGACGACCATCTCATCGGCAACGCCCAGGCCAACAAACTTTCCGGCGGCGCCGGCAACGACACGCTGACCGGCGGTGGCGGCGCCGATATATTGAATGGCGGCGCCGGCAGCGACACGGCGGACTACGCCGACGCGGCCAGCGGGCAAAACCTCAAACTGGGTGGCGGCAAATCCGGCGGCGACACCTATATCTCGATCGAAAATCTGGCTGGCTCGGGCTTCAACGATCACCTGACCGGCGATGGCGCGGCCAATGTGCTGACCGGCCAGGGCGGCGCCGACAAGATCGACGGCGGCGGCGGCGATGACACCCTGCTCGGCGATTTCGCCTATCAGGGCGATGCTCCGCCACGCCCGGGCATGGGCACCGGCTACGCCACGCTCGGACCGGACGCGACCAACAATTCGGTCTCGACCGCCTTCGACATCTCGAACAACTTCTCGCTGACCGCCGACCCCGACATCTTCGATTCGACGACCACCCTTCACACCACCGTCAATGCCACCGGAAACGGCTTGGGCGGATATTACAGCATCAACCTGGCGGCCGGCACGATCATCACCATCGACATCGATGGCATTGCCGACCCCAATGTCCATGACAGCATCGTCAGGGTGCTGGACAGCGATGGCAATATCGTCGCCCAGAACGACGATGGCGGCAACGACCCCGGCTCCAACAACGGCCGCGATTCGGGCACCAGCTTCATCGTTCAGGAAACCGGAACCTACTATATTGTGGAGGGCGAATGGTCGGACTCGGCTCCTGGCGATGGCTGGGTCGAATCCGTGCCGGAGGGCTCGACTTACAAGCTGAACGTGTCGGTCGAATTCCCGCCGGCACCAGCTCAGCCGGGCGTTGCGGGCGCCGATACGCTCAACGGCGGCGGCGGCAGCGACCTTTTGGATGGCGGGCTGGCTGCCGATACGCTGACCGGCGGCGCCGGCGACGACTATTTCCGCTTCTCGACAGAACTCGGGAACGGCAATATCGACTGGATCAAGGACTTCAAGGTCGCCGACGATACGATCCTGCTGGACAACCTCATCTTTGCCAGCGTTGGCGGCGACGGCGCCCTCGCTTTGGGCTCATTCTACAAGAGCGCAGCCGGTGCTGCTCATGATGCCGACGACCGCATCATCTACGACACCGACAGTGGAATATTGTCTTACGACGCCGATGGTTCCGGACAGGGAGCAGCCGTTCAGTTTGCACACCTGAACACAAATCTGGATCTTTCGGCTGCAGACTTCATTGTCATCTAACGCGTTGCCGGGGGAGGGGTGCCGTCAGGCTCCCCTCCCGCATACCCCAGCGCAGTGAAAAGGGAGAGGACGCGATGACCGACCGCCGCACAGTGTTAATGGCCGCCGGAGTTGCGGCAGTCGCCGCGGCCACCGGGGCAGCGGCAGCGCAATCGCCAGATATTCGCGCGCCAGATATCCGCGCAACAGATATTCGCGGCGCCGTCACCTTTGTGGGCGGCAAGGCTATCCCGGAAGGTCATCTTGAGATCTATCTTGAGGATCCCGCCATTCAGGACAGTGGGCGACGCCGCGCCGCCAAAACCAGCCTCAAGAGCGAGGGCGGCTCAAAGACCATAGAATTTTCCTTGCCCCTGCCCGCAAGCTCGACCGCTTCACCAACGCTGCAGGTCGTTGCGCGCCTGGAGCGTGCGGACGGCTGGCTGGTGGCGCGGGGCAGCGCGCAGTTCCAGGCCGGCTTGCCCGTCCATGTCACACTCAAGGCAGTTATCTATTGAAGGGACGAGATGCCATATCCTGATTGCGAGCCTGCATGCAGCTGACGCCATCGACGCCGCTTACGCTGGTCGGAATCCTGGCGTCCTTTCGACGTGCGTTTTCGGGCATCGTCCTGATGAGCGGGGTCGTCAACGTGCTGACCCTGACCGGCTCGTTCTTCATGTTGCAAGTCTATGACCGCGTCGTTCCGGGTCGCAGCGTGCCGACGCTGGTCGGCCTGGCGGTGCTTGCGGGAACATTGTTCGTGTTTCAGGGAGTGCTGGAGCTGATCCGCTCTCGCCTCATGGTGCGGCTGGGACAGGGGTTGGACGCAAAGCTGAGCCCGTCGGTCTATTCGGCGCTGATGCGCCTGCCGCTGCGCGCCAAGCCTTCCGGCGACGGGCTGCAACCCCTACGGGATCTCGATCAGGTCCGCTCCTTTATCGGCAGTGCCGGACCGACCGCTTTGTTCGACCTGCCATGGATGCCGCTCTATATCGGCATCTGTTTCATTTTTCATTTCTGGATCGGCGTTACCGCGCTTGCCGGCGCCGTTGTCCTGTTTGCACTGACGCTTCTGGCCGAATTCCGGACCCGCGGCCCGACAAGGATCGCCGGACAGCACGCGGCCGTTCGCAGCACGTTGGCCGAGGCGACAAGGCGCAATGCCGAAGCCATGCAGGCCATGGGTTTTGGCGGGCGTATCGCCGAGCGGTGGTCTGCCGTCAATGCCGAGTACCTGAACGCCCATGCGGCGGCCAGCGATGTCGCGGGAACGCTTGGCACGATTTCCAAGATCCTGCGGTTGATGCTGCAATCGGCAATGCTGGCGATCGGCGCTTATCTGGTCATCCAGCAAGAGGCGACCGGCGGCATCATGATCGCAAGCTCGATCATGATGGGCAGGGCGCTGGCTCCGATCGAACTGGCGATAGCGCATTGGAAGGGCTTCATTTCAGCGCGGCAAAGCTGGGCACGCCTGAAGCAGCTTCTGTCCGCGCTGCCGGAAGGCGCAACCGGCGTGACCCTGCCCGCGCCTGTCAGCGCGCTGGCGGTCGAGAATGTCAGTGTCGCCCCGCCGGGCGAACGCACGCCGGTGGTGTGGGATGCAAGTTTTTCACTGGCCAGGGGAGCAGGCCTGGGGGTCATCGGCCCGAGTGCTTCCGGCAAATCATCGCTGGTGCGTACGCTTGCAGGTGTCTGGCTTCCGGCGCGCGGCGCCGTGCGGCTGGACGGCGCGACGCTTGACCAGTGGCCGGCCGACGAGCTGGGTAAACATATCGGCTATCTGCCGCAGGATGTGCAGTTGTTCGACGGCACGATTGCGCAGAACATCGCCCGCTTCGACCCGGATGCGTCGTCCGACATGGTGCTTGCGGCAGCCAAGGCCGCCGGCGTGCATGATCTCGTCGTGCATCTGGCCGACGGTTACGACACAAAGGTTGGCGAAGCCGGCGCCTCGCTGTCGGCGGGGCAACGCCAGCGTGTCGCCCTTGCCCGCTCTCTTTATGGCGATCCCTTCCTAGTCATCCTGGACGAGCCGAATTCCAATCTCGACTCAGAGGGTGAAGTGGCCTTGTCCGCCGCCATCCAGGGCATCAGGGACCGCGGCGGCATCGTTATCGTCGTCGCGCACCGATCCAGTGTGCTGGCCAATGTCGACACCGTGCTGGTGATGGCCAATGGCCATGTGCAGGCCTTCGGTCCGAAGGATGAGGTGCTGAACAAGGTCTTCCGATCGGCGGCACCGCTCAAGGTCGTTGCCGCCACGGAGAGAGGCGTTCCTGCATGAGCGAGGACAGATCCGCTTTGCATCATCGGCAGGTCCGCCGCTATCTCGTGGCTGGCGTTGCTACCTGTCTGCTGCTTGTCGGAGGTGTTGGCGGCCTGGCGGCAGTGACCAAGATGTCGGGTGCGGTGATCGCAGCTGGCCGGCTGGTGGTCGATTCCAATGTAAAGAAAGTTCAGCATCCGACGGGCGGCGTGGTCGGCGAGATCAGGGTGCGTGAAGGCGACCGGGTCAAGGCGGGCGATATTCTGGTGCGGCTGGATGAAACGACAACACGCGCCAATCTGGCGATCGTCTCAAAAGGTCTGGATGAGTTTTATGCACGGTTGGCGCGCCTGGAGGCGGAGCGTGACGGCAAGGACACGATCAGCTTTCCGGACGTTTTGACATCGCGGCGCGACGAAGCCGGTGTCGCCGCATCGATGGCCGGAGAACAATCGCTGTTCGATTTCCGGCACCAGGCGCGGTCTGGCCAGCGATCGCAATTGCGCGAACGGATCGCGCAGTTGAAGCAGGAGAGTGCCGGCCTGACCGAGCAGCTGCAGGCGAAACGCCGCGAGATCGAGCTGATCCAGATCGAGCTGGAAGGTGTGCGGTCGCTCTGGCATCGCAAGCTGATAGGAATCGACCGCATGACGTCGCTGGAACGGGACGCGGTGCGGCTCGAAGGCGAGCATGGCCAGTTGACCGCGGGAATTGCCCAGGTGAAAGGCAAGGCGTCCGAGATCGAACTGCAGATCATCCAGATCGACCAGGATCTTCGCAGCGAGGTCGCGACCGATTTACGCGATACCCAGGGAAAGATCTCCGAGTTCGTCGAACGCAAGGTAGCGGCCGAGGACCAGTTGAAGCGCATCGATCTGCGCAGCCCGCAGGATGGCGTGGTGCTGCAGTTGGCGGTGCATACGATCGGCGGGGTCATCACCCCCGGCGAACAGGTGATGCAGATCGTACCGGTGACGGACGACCTGACCGTTGAAGCGCATATCGCACCGCAGGATATCGACCAGGTGACGATGGGCCAGAATGCGATTTTGCGCCTGTCGGCCTTCAATCGGCAAACCACGCCGGAGCTGACCGGGACGCTGTCGCGGATCTCGGCGGATCTCACCATCGAAGAGCGCACCGGAGCAGCCTTCTATGTGGCGCGGGTGACGCTGCCCAAAACCGAGGTCGCCAAGCTGCGCGGGCTGGCGCTGGCGCCAGGCATGCCGGCCGAAGTGTTCTTCCCGACGGGCGACCGGACGATGCTTTCCTATCTGGTGAAGCCGCTGTCGGATCAGATCCAGAAAGCTTTCCGGGAAGAGTGAAGCCGCACCTTTGAGAGCTGAAGCCTCGGGACCGGCTGGTTGCCGGTCCCCAAGGGGTAGCCCCTACTCCGCTGCCTTATACCCCGCGATGCCCTTGATCTCGAGGAAATCCTCCAGCCCGTATTCGGCGTATTCGCGGCCGTTGCCGGATTGCTTGTAGCCGCCGAATGGCAGGCCGGCGTCCCATTGCGGATAGTTGATGTAGACAGTGCCGGTGCGCATGCGGGCGGCGACTTCGCGGGCCTTCTCGATATCCTTGGCCTGGATGTAGGACGCCAGCCCATAGACAGTGTCGTTGGCGGTGCCGATCGCCTCTTCCACTGTGTCGTAAGGCATGATCGCCAGCACCGGCCCGAAGATTTCCTCGCGCGCGATGCGCATGTCTGATGTGACGTCGGCGAACACGGTGGGGCGGACATAGTAGCCGCGGTTGAGCTCGGCCGGACGCCCCGGTCCACCCGCGACCAGCGTGGCGCCTTCATCTATGCCGGCCTGGATCAGGTCCTGGATCTTGTCGAACTGGATCTGGCTGACCACCGGGCCGAGCTTGGTGCCGGCCGCATCGGCCGGGCCGACGGTCAATTTTTCGGCCGCCGTCTTGGCGTAGCCGGTCGCCTCGTCATGGCGGTCGCGCGGCACGAACATGCGGGTCGGCGCGTTGCAGGACTGGCCCGAGTTGCTGAAGCAGCCGGCGACGCCCTTGCTGACGGCCTTTTCGAGATCGACATCGGGAAACAGGATGTTGGCCGACTTGCCGCCGAGTTCCTGATGCACGCGCTTGACCGTGTCGGCGGCCGCCTTGGCGACCAGGATGCCGGCGCGGGTCGACCCGGTGAACGACATCATGTCGACATCGGGATGGCTGGACAGCGCCTGGCCGACGCCCGGGCCGTCGCCGTTGACGAGGTTGAAGACGCCCTTGGGAACGCCTGCCTCGTCGATGATTTCGGCAAAGATGATGGCGTCGAGCGGCGCGATTTCCGAGGGCTTCAGCACCATGGTGCAGCCGGCGGCGAGCGCAGGACCGACCTTGCAGGTGATCTGGTTCAGCGGCCAGTTCCACGGCGTGATCAGGCCGACGACGCCGATCGGCTCCTTGACGATGAGCGACGAGCCCTTGACGTGGCGGAATTCGAACGACTTCAGCACCTCGGCCATCTTCTGCAGATGTGCCAGGCCAATGCCGACCTGGCTGTCGAGTGCCATCTGACGCGGCGCGCCCATCTCGCGCGATACGGCCAGCGCCAGATCGGCGCTGCGCTTCTTGTAGATCTCGATGACGCGCTTGAGGATATCGAGCCGCTCTTCGGCCGAGGTGAAGCCGAACGTGCCGAAGGCGCGCCTGGCGGCGGCGACCGCCTTGTCGACATCGGCCTTGGAGCCGAGCGAAATCTGCGCGAAGGCATCTTCGTTGGACGGGTCGATGACGTCGAGTGTGCTGGGCACGACAGGATCGACCCACACGCCGTCGATATAGAACTGCAGATTGTGTGACATGGGCTTCTCCTCGGGGGATTTCTGAATTGATGGGGGGCGATCGCCAGATCGTCGTATCGGTTCAGGGATAACGATGGGGCAAGAGCGATGTCAAACGCAAGGGCGGGCGATTGAGCCGACGGCTACAGAAGCGTGTGCCCCGCCGCGACCAGAAGCCCCCTTGCCGCGGCTTCATCCTTGGCTTTGACGAGCAGATGGTCGCCATCGAAGGTGGATACCAGAAAAATGCCGAGTTCGTTTTCCGACAATGGCTTTATTACCGACAGCACGATGCCGGTTTCGTCGAAGGCAAAGGGACCTTGGAGTTTCAGGGCGACCCAGTCCCTGTCATGCTTCACCCCGTCCGGCACCCGATCCTGCAGGCAGACAACCGAAAGCTCGTCGTCGGTCCTGGTAATGCTGACGAAGCCCGGCCCGTCCGCCCAGCCGGGAATGCTGTCTTTTGCTTCGAGGCGCGAAACCGCATACCGCCCCGTGAGCGGCTTCAACCGGACCCTGACTGCCATCCGATCCTCCCTGTTATCGGCCATCACCCCAGTTTCTTGCTCATATAGACCGTGATGCCGTTCATGAACGGCTCCTCCCGGTCGATCGTATAGCCATGCCGTTTGTACAACAACACATTAGCCATGAAGGCGCCATTGGTCAGCAGGCGCAGTTCGAAGCAGCCGGCCTCCAGCGCCTTCTGCTCCGCCCGTTCCAGCAACAGCCGGCCGATTCCCCTGCCCTGCGCCTGTGGCGCGACGCAGACATTCTCGATCCAGAGATGATCGTCGGCCGGCATGGTCTCGATCATGCCGACGATGCGGCCATTTTCGATGGCGAGATCGAACGGATGTTCGGCGACCGCCTTGTCATAGTCGGCGCGCATCGGCAGCGGCTCGCGGCCGATCAGAGGCACCCATTTGGCATAGGCGGCACGCACAATGTCCTTGATGGCGGCAGCGTCCGCTGATTGGGCCGGTCGAACAGGATGGAAGAATTGGACATGGCAAAGGCTCCAGACATGAAAACCCCGCCGGCAGACGTCGCGGGCGGGGCTGGAACGAACGAACCGGAATTTTATTGGGCCGGTCCTTTTCGTCGCGCAAACAGCTTGCCGCGCTGCGTGGTGCAGGAACGGCGTCGCTTGGCGATGGCGAACGAGAAAACGAACATGACGCCACGCTGGAGCAGGAAGCGCGGCGCTGTCAAGATTTTGGCGTTGGCCCAGCCTCCGAGTTGACCCGCGCGGCTAGAGCGGGCGGCGCCGGCAAGGCCATAAGTGTACTGCCAGGCAACGCCAGTCTTCACCTTGCGCGGTGGTTGCTCGCCTAAACTGCTGCGCCGTCGAGTAGGGCTCTCGTACGCGTACAAAAAAACAGCAACAGCTAATATTGTTGGACATTCAACCTACCATTGTTTCAAATTTCTATTTGATCTAATCTTGGCATCATAATATAAGCGGAGAAGCACTGGACGGGCTGACGGGGGGGCGCCATGCATCGAGGGCTGGCAAAGCGTACAATCTCACGTTTGTTAGGCGCGATGACGGTCGTCTACGCGCTCGCGGGCACGACGTCAGCGCTCGGGCAGTCTTGTAGTCCCACACAGACAGCTCATGCTTTTAGCTTTACTGGCGGCGACCAGTCCATCTCGGTTCCTGGCAACACCCATTCCGCCACAGTATACCTCAAGGGAGCGCAAGGCGGGGTTGGCAAGAGCGGCGCCGGCACCATCGGGGGCAGCCCATTGAGCCCAGGCGGCGCCGGCGGGCTCGGCGGCCAGGTGAGCGGTTCCTTGACTGTCGCGCCGGGTGACATCCTTTCTGTCGGCGTTGGCGGCCGTGGCTCGCTCGCGGTCAATCCCGGTGGCGCGAGCGGTACTCCCGACGGCGGCAATGGTGGCGGGGCGACCGACCTGCGGCTGGGCGGAACCCGCCTGGCAATTGCTGGCGGCGGTGGCGGCGGTGGCAACGGGGGCTGGCACACTACAAATTCGATAGCTGGTGGCGCCGGTGGCAAGAGCGGGGGATCCGGCTCGGCAGGAACCGATGTTTCGGGCGGCCTTGGCCCCTTTGGCGGTGAAGGTGGCACTGTAGGTGCCGGTGGCGCGATCGGCGCTGGGTGCGATAGTTTTCCTGGCACGGCCGGTCAGACAAATGGCCAAGGCGGAACTGCACGAAATTTCTCAGGGTCTTTCCTGGGTGCCGGATATGCTGGTGGCGGCGGTGGCGGGGCTACTGTCGGCGGCGGTGGTGGCGGCGCAGGCGTCGGCACGACCTCGTGCCAGCAGAACTGGAACGGCGCCGGCGGCGGCGGCGGCGGCGGATCATCGGATGCCGGCTCGCTGCAATCGGCTGCGGTGGCGGATGGCGTCAATTCCGGCGATGGGTCCGCATTGATCTGTTTTGATGAGCCGCTCTATGTGATCAGTGGCACAGCGAGCGGTCAGACCGGGACGGTGAGTTTGAAATTGACATCAAGCTCGCCGGCAGGGACGCAAACCAGGGACGTGAATGTCGGCGATATCACCTTTGCCTTTGCGGATGGCCTGCTGACCGGCTCCAACTGGAGCGTTGAGGTTACTGCCAAGCCGGCCGACCAGACATGCACGGTCACGACGGCCTCGGGCACGGTGGCGGGAGCCGACGTGACCAATCTTGTCCTGTCCTGCACCACGGTCACGGTGGAGCTGTCGCCGGCAACATTGCCGAATGCGCATATTGGCACGCCGTACAGCCAGACCATCACGGCAAGCAGCCCCAATGGCGGCGCCGCACCCTATACCTTCACCGTGATTTCCGGCTCAGTGCCTCCCGGCCTCGCGCTCTCGCCTGGAGGTACGCTGGCTGGCACACCCACTGTCGCGGCCAATTACGATTTTACGGTGCGGGCCACGGACAGCAACGGCTTTACCGGCCAACGTGACTACACTGTGGTCGTCGAGATCCACTTGCCGTCGGCACAGGACCACACGCTGGACGTGATGGCCGGAACGACCGGGTCCCTCGACCTGACGCAAGGGGCTACGAATGGGCCGTTTACCAGCGCCACGATTGCCTCGCCGCCGCCGAGCGAAGCGGGCACGGCTTCCATTGTGCCCGATGGCGGCGCTTATATCCTGCAGTTTGCCGCGGCAGCCACCTTTGTCGGCACAACCAGCCTGACCTACACGCTCTCGAATGCCGACGGAACGTCACCTCCGGCAACCGTGACCATCAACGTCACGGCACGGCCCGACCCCTCCCGCGATCCGGAAGTGATCGGCCTGATTCGGGCACAGGTGGAGGCGGCAAAGCACTTCGCCGACATTCAGATCCAGGGATTTGGACAGAGGCTGGAACAGCTCCACAATGAGGGCGACCAGCGCCACAGTTCGATAGGCCTCAGCGTTGCCGTCCAGCAATCGTCGGACAATCCCGACGCATACGCTCAGCAGCAGAATGCGGCGAACGATCCGGCGCTCGCCGCAATCGCCACGGCATCGTCGCAGTCCACTTACGGAGCGCCCAATCCGGAGCGCATTCAGCCCAACGCCAACGCAAAGCAGGACAGGACTTCGACCGGCGCGTCGCCGATCAAGACCGGACAGTCTTCAACTGGCACGGACGTGGACACCCAGACGTCGTCACTGCCGGCCGAGAACCCATTTGGCGAACTGGCCTTCTGGAGCGGCGGCTACGTCAATTTCGGCACCGATGACGATGGAGCCATCAAGCTCGACCATACGCTGGTCGGCGTGAGCGTCGGTGCCGACTACCGCTTTTCCCCGACCTTCACCGCCGGTCTCGGGTTTGGCTATGGCCATGACGTCACCGACGTCGGGAGCAACGGCACCGAAAGCCGCGCCCATGCCATCTCGGTCGCCGCCTATAGCAGCTACCGCCCGGCGCCAAGTTTTTTTGTCGATGGCCTTGCCGGCTATGGCGCCCTCAATTTCGACAGTGAGCGCTATGTGACCGATACCGGCGATTTCGCGTCTGGAACGCGCGACGGAAGCCAGGTCTTCGGGTCGCTGACGGCGGGCTACGAATTTCGCCGGCCGGACTCTCTGATATCACCCTATGGACGTCTGTCGGGGTCCCACTCCACGCTTGACGGCTTCACCGAGACGGGTGGCGACATCTATAATCTGACCTTCGGCAAGCAGACCGTCGACACGCTGTCGGGCACCCTTGGCCTGCGCATCGAGAACAACATTCCTACCAGCTGGGGTCTGCTCACACCGCGCGCGCGCTTTGAGTATACGCACGACTTTGCCGGCTCCAGCCGCGTCAGCCTCGGCTATGCCGATATCGGCACCACGCCCTACGCGCTGGACGCAGATGCCTTTTCCAACGACTATTTGTCAATCGGGCTCGGCGTCGATGCGCAAATCGGCGGTATTGCCTTCGGGCTGAACTACAGCACCGCGGTCGGCAGCAACGGCGACAGCCAGGACCATACGATCGCCGCGCGAATTGGGATGAAATACTAGGGCATGATCCCAAAAAGTGGGGTTAGATCGTGAGGGAATTCATCATGATCTAGGGCGGCTCCAGGTTTCGCCCGGCCGCTCTTTCTCATTCTGACCTCGGCCGCCCTAAACGTTCACAAAAATCGATCATTTCAACAAAAACAATTCGTTGGAAAGATCGATTCTGGAATGACATTCTCCTGAGGTACTTGCGTGGAGAATTGCATTGTCTTCCGCCGCCCAGCTAGCGAACGATATTCCGATCAGCATGATTTCCGCCGATCTGGCCGTGGGCCGGAAGCGGCTCGGTTCCGTGTGGAATGGCGTCATCCCCGGGATCGTGCTGGTGGCGATGATCACGGGGGTGGCCTTCTCGGCCCATAATGTCTCCGGCTTCGCGCTGTTCAGCCCGATGATCCTCGCCGTCGTCGCCGGCATGATCTATTCCAACGTGCTCGGCACGCCCGCCCACGCCAAGGCCGGCATTGCATTCTCGCAGAAGCGCCTGCTGCGCTTTGCCATCGTGCTGCTCGGCTTTCAGCTGACGCTCGGCCAGGTTGTCTCCATCGGCGCCGGCGGCGTCGGCATCGTGGCGCTGACCCTTGGAGCGACCTTCGTCTTCACCATTACGCTTGGCCGGCTGATCGGCGTCGACGCCAAGCTGGCGCAGCTGATTGCCGCCGGCACCTCGATCTGCGGCGCTTCGGCGATCGTTGCCACCAACATCGTCACCGATGCGCGCGACGAGGACGTCACTTATGCCGTCGCCTCGATCACGCTGTTCGGCACCGTCGCCATGCTCGGCTTTCCGCTGCTGGCGCCGGTGCTCGGCCTCGACCAGCACGCATTCGGCCTGTGGGCCGGCGCCTCGATCCACGAGGTGGCACAGGTCATCGGCGCCGGCTTCCAGAACGGCGCCCAGTCCGGCGAGATCGCCACCGTCGCCAAGCTGACCCGCGTCGCCCTGCTGGCGCCGATGGTCATCGCGCTCGGCCTGATGGCGCGCCGCAAGAGCAATGGCGATCGCCCAAGCGACCAATCCGGTGCGCGGCCGCCGATGCCGTGGTTCGTCGCCGCTTTCATCGCCGTCGTGGCGCTGAACAGCCTGGTTGCCGTGCCGGCCGAAGTGAAGTCGGCCATGGCGTTCGCCACCACCATCATGCTGACCATGGGGCTCGCCGCCATGGGTCTGCAGGCCAACATTTCGCAGCTGCGCTCGCGCGGCCTTCGCCCGCTGGCGCTCGCCTCCTGCGCCTTCCTGTTCATCGGCTGCTTCAGCCTGGTGCTGGTGAAGTTCGCTTAATCCTCGAACGAACTCGCCGCGACATAGATCGCGGCAAGCGCCTCGATGCCCGCCTGGTCGTCCTTGTCGAAGCGGCCGGGCGCCGGGCTGTCGAGGTCGATCAGGCCGAAGACGCCGTCATTGTCCCTCAGCAGCACGACGAGTTCCGAGCGCGAGTCGGCGTCGCAAGCGATGTGGCCGGCAAATTCATGCACATCCTTGACCAGCATCGACATTTCGAGATCGATGGCGGTGCCGCACACGCCCTTGCCGACGGCGATGCGCACGCAGGCCGGCTTGCCCTGGAACGGTCCGAGCACCAGCTCCTCGTCGGAGGCCAGGAAATAGAAGCCGGCCCAGTTGAGATCGGGCACCATCTGGAAGATCAGCGCCGATGTGTTGGCGGCGTTGGCGACGGAGTCGCTCTCGCCTTCCAGCAGCGCCTTCAACTGGGTGGCCAGTTCGCGGTAGAAGGCCGGCTTGTCGGTGCTGTCGATGGTCTGGGCCGCAAACATGGCGTCGTCTCCATTGCCGGCGGGCCAAAAAGCCCGTTACATTTCCTGTCTGCCACCAATGACGCTCCCAGGAAATACACAATTGTGAATACCGACCGTGCCAGCCAAACACACGACCGGGCGCAACCCGCAGCGAGCGAAGGTCCCCTCACCTTCGCTGTGCTGGTCTTTCCCGGCTTTCCGATGATGGCGTTCAGTTCGGTGATCGAGCCGCTGCGCGCCGCCAATGTGCTGGCCAAGCGCGATTGTTACCGCTGGGTGATCGTCGGCGCCGACCAGGGCACGGTCGAGGCGTCCAATGGGGTTGTCATACAACCGGGATTCTCAGCCTCGAGCGCACCGAAGGTCGACCGCATCGTCGTCTGCTCCGGCGGCAATGCGGACTTGCTTGTCGCGGACGATGCGGTTGCCTGGATCCGCAGGAGCCTGCGCGCCGGCGCCCAAATCGGCGCGGTGGCCGACGCCGCCTTCTTCCTCGCCAGGGCCGGCTTGCTCGACGGCCATGCTTGCACCTTGCACTGGACCAGCCAGGCGGCCTTCACGGAGGCCTTCCCGGATATCGAGCTTCGGCGCGATCTCTATGTCATCGACCGCAAACGCTTCACCTCGGCCGGTGGCGTCGGCAGCCTCGACATGATGCTGGAGATCATCACCAACGATTATGGCGGCGAGCTCGCGGCGGGCGTTGCCGAATGGTTCGTGCACAGCCCCTTGCGTTCGAGCGTCGACCGCAAGCTGATGCCGCTCAGGCTGCGCACCGGCGTCCAGAACGAACTGGTGCTGTCGGCCATCGCCATCATGGAGGATGCGGTGGAAGAGCGGCTCGGCATGACGGAGCTGGCGGCAAGGCTCGGTGTCTCCTCCGACAAGCTGGAGCGCAATTTCCGCACCGAGCTCAGCATTTCGCCCAACGGCTATTACCGGCGCCTCAGGCTACGGCGCGCCGCCGACCTGTTGGCCCATTCGACGCTGATGGTGCGAGACGTGGCGCTGGCCTGCGGCTTCGCGTCCATGTCAAGTTTTGCCCGAGCGTTTCGCGAGGAGCATGGGCACGCGCCGAAGGCGATGCGGCGGCATTAGAGGGCGCTGCGCGCTAACGCGGTGAGATGTTGGCGGGACAGCGCCCCCCTCTGTCCTGCCGGACATCTCCCCCACACGGGGGGAGATCAGATGTCGCCTCGGCTTTCGCCAATCACCAACGTTGCAGGGCGAGCGGGACGCGAAAGCTGCTAATCTCCCTCCTTGTGGGGGAGATGTCCGGCAGGACAGAGGGGGGCGCGAAGGATCGCAACATTGCCCTTTGTATGCATGCCCTTCTTGCGGCATTTCGCACGACATCTGCGGATTCTCGCACAGACATTTTTCGGCGCATGGCTATGGTCTAGCCCTTCAGGAGGCGCACCCAATGAGCATCGTCGTTTTCGACCCCGACAGCACCGAGGATGTGGATTTCAAGGACCGCATGCGCCACCCGGTCGCGGCCGACTCCGCCGGTGGCATGTGGCTGTCGGACACCGAGCCGTCCTTCATCGATGCCGACGCGCTGCGCAAGGGTCGGCTGGCGAAACTGCGCGGCTGGATGCGCGAGGCGGGCTATGGGGGCGTCGTTTTGTTCGACCCCTACAACCAGCGCTATGCCACCGGCTCGCGCAACATGTTCGGCTATTTCCTGCGCAACTCGACGCGGTATTTCTTCATCCCGACCGACGGGCCGATCGTGCTGTTCGAATACCCGCAGAGCTACCATGTCTCGATGGTGCTCGACACGATCGACGAGGCGCGCCCGTCCAAGCTGGTATGGTCTTCGGTGTCGGGCCGCGACGACGAAACCGCCGGCCCCTTCGCCGACGAGATCGCCGAGCTTTTGAAGAAACATGGCGGCGGCTCGATGAAGCTCGGGCTCGACCGCTGCAGCCATTTGCAGGCGCTGGCGCTGGAAAAGCGCGGCTGCGACATCAGGGATTGTCAGGGCGAAATCCTGGCGGTGCGCGCGGTGAAAACACCCGAGGAAGTCAAATGCCTGCAGGTGTCGATGGCCGGCGCGGAAGCTGCCGTCTACGCCGTGCGCGAGGCAATCAAGCCCGGCGTATCCGAAAATGAGCTGTTCGCCATCATGTATGGCGAGGTGATCCGCCAGGGCGGCGAGTTCATCGAGACGAGGCTCCTCACCTCGGGCCAGCGCACCAATCCGTGGTTCAACGAGGCCAGCGGCCGCAAGATCCGGCCGGGCGAGCTTCTGGCGCTCGATACCGATACGATCGGCTGCTATGGCTATTATTCCGATTTTTCGCGCACCTTCCGCTGCGGGCCGGGCAAGCCGACCGACTATCAGAAATCGCTTTACCGCATGGCGCACGACCAGGTTCAGCACAACATTTCGATCGTCAGGCCGGGCATGGCGTTTCGCGAAATCGCCGAAAAGGCGTGGAAAATCCCGGACCGTTTCGTCGACCAGCGCTATACCTCGGTGATGCACGGCGTCGGCATGCATGGCGAGACGCCATTCATTGCGCACGCCATGGACTATGAAACCTACGGCCGCGACGGTGTTGTCGTGCCCGGCATGGTGGTGAGCGTGGAAAGCTATATCGGCGAGAAAGGCGGACCCGAGGGCGTCAAGCTGGAAGACGAAATCCTGATCACCGACACCGGCACCGAATTGTTGTCGCGCTTTCCCTACGAGGATGAGTTTCTGGAGAAACAGGTTTGATCGCAGCGTCCCTCACTAACGTCAGCGCGGTATCGCAAACCTTCGGGAATAGTCGCGGCAGCTATGCCTTCGTCATCCTAGGGCGAAGCAAGGAGCGCAGCGACGCGGCGCAGACCCTAGGATCCATGCCGGGACTCATCCGCGCCGCAACGGTGCAAGTTCTGCTCCGCCGCACTCTCCTACCAGCGTCACGGCATGGATCCTCGGGTCTCCGCGACGGAGCTTCGCTCCTGCTTCGCCCGTGGATGACGAAGGTGGGGAGGCACCGGCCAATCACCACTGTTTGCGCGACTTCGCTGAACGGAATGGCGGCGGTCGCGAACCAAGGCCTATCCGCATGAAAAGCCCCATCTCGATCAAACGCGGCGCGGTCGCCGCGGCGTTCATCGACCTCCAGGAAGAGCATCGGCAGGACAAGCGCTATCTGGTCGAAGGTTTTGGCGAGGTGCTGGCCAACGTCCAGCGCCTGCAGGCGGCGGCGCGGCGCAACTTCGTGCCGCTCTATCACTGGATCTATGTCGTCGATACCGCCAAAGCGCGTCCGTTCCATCCGCTCGACGCCGACGGCAAGTCGGCTTTTTCCGACAAGAGCGATCCGCTGACGGAAATCTGCCCGGAAGTGGCGCCCGCGGCCGGCGAGACGATGCTGGTCAAGACGCAGGCCAGCGCCTTCGGCGGCGGGCCTGCCGCAACCGAACTCAAGGCGCGCGGCATCGAATGGCTGATCGTCGCCGGCGTCTGGACCGAGGCCTGCATCGATGCCACGGTGAAGGACGCGATCGCATCCGGCTTTCGTGTGCTTCTGGTCAAGGATGCCTGCGGCAGCGGCAGTGCCGCCATGCACCAGACCGCCATCCTCAACCTTGCCAACCGGCTCTATGGCGGCGCCGTCACCAACACGATAGACGCGTGCCGGCTGATGGCGGGCGACACCGTCGATGCATGGCGGGTCGAGGGCTCGGTGCCGCTGCGCTTCACCTTTGAAAACGCTGAACGGCTCTACGGCGAGCTCTGAGAGATGGGCACGGTCCACAAGCTCAAGATCGCCAGCCGGGGGAAATACGCCACCCTGCTCGACCCGGCGCTGTGGGAGTATATCGACCTGGTCAATGACTGGTTCCCGCCCGAAATCGCCGAACTTCCGATCGCCGAGCAAAGGTCGGTCTATGATGCGATGTGCCGCGCCTTCCATCAGGGTTATCCCAAGGGGGTTTCGGCCAGCGACGGCATCATCGCCGCCGATGAAGGACACGCCATCCCGATCCGCTACTATCGGATGGCGGGCAAGCCCGTGCGCGCCGTCATCGTCTACTATCATGGCGGCGGCTTTGTGCTGGGCGGGCTCGACAGCCATGACGACATCTGCGCCGAGATCTGCGCCGGCACCGGTTTCGACGTTGTCTCGGCCGACTACCGGTTGGCGCCGGAACATCCCCACCCGGCCGCCTTCGACGACGCGCTGACCGCGTTCGAATGGGCGGCGGTGACAACGGACCTGCCGATCGTGCTCGTTGGCGAAAGCGCCGGCGGCAACCTTGCCGCCGCGGTCGCGCACGCCTCGCGCCGCCACCTGCGCCGGGCGGTCGGCCAGGTGCTGATCTATCCCGGCCTCGGCGGCGACGAGAGTGCCGGCTCCTATGTCGAACATGCCGACGCACCGCTGTTGACACTGCGCGACATCGCGTTCTACCGCACCATTCGCGCTGCCCCGGCACAGTCGCCCGACGACCCGACTTTTTCGCCGCTGAGCGACAATGACTTCTCCGGCCTGCCGCCGACTGTCATCATCACTGCCCAGTGCGATCCACTGTCATCGGACGGCGAGACCTATCGCGACCGCATTGTTGCCGCCGGCGGCCGCGCCTGGTGGTATGAGGAGCCGCGGCTGGTGCACAGTTTTCTGCGCGCCCGCAAAAGTGTTCAGCGCGCCGGCGAGGCGTTCGTGTGCACGCTTGCAGCCATCGCCGCCGTCGCCGTGCTCGGCAAGAACGACTGGCCATATTGAGGCGGCGAAGCGCTGATCTCCCCCTCGTGGGGGTTGAGGAGTGGTCCGCGTAGCGGATGGAAAGCCAATTGCTTGGCTTTCCGAACGACGAAAGCCGGCAGGCCAGAGGGGGCGTAAGGATCGCGGCCCTTCAATATCCTAAATCAACGCAACGATTATCTGCGATGATACTCCAGTCGGCAGACGGGATGGCGGGACAGCGCCCCCCTCTGTCCTGCCGGACATCTCCCCCACAACAAGGGGGGGAGATTGGCCATCTACCACTGCGGAGCGGTGCACAAGAATTGCGGAAAAGCGAACATTTCCCGGTGTCGGCCCGCTTTATCATCACCTGCTCAGGCAACGGCGCCCGATGATCGCATCCGCCCCCAGCGGAGGCGGACCGTCGGGGCGCCCAACAAAAGAGGGAACGACGATGAAATTCATGCTGACCGACCGCAATTTGCACCCGCAGGCCAAACCCGTTGCCGATGATTTCAGGAAAGGCGGCGTCAACCGGCGCGAATATCTCACCATCATGGCTGGCTTCGGCGTCAGCGCGGCCGGAGCACTGGCATTGGGCGGCCTCAGCGCGTCGCCCGCCCGGGCCGAGGAGCCGAAGCGCGGCGGCACCTTGCGCGTCGCCATGAACGTCAAGGGCTTCAAGGATCCACGTACTTTCGACGGCGTCGAAATGTCCAATGTAGCGCGCCATTGCAACGAATATCTGGTGCGCTGGAACCGCGACTTCACCTTCGAGCCGTGGCTGCTCGAAAGCTGGGAAACCAGCGACGACGCCAGGACGCTGACGCTGCATGTGCGCAAGGGCATCGCCTGGTCGAACGGCGACACCTTCAACGCCGACGACGTCATCCACAATCTCACCCGCTGGTGCGATGCTTCCGTCGCCGGCAATTCGGTCGCCGCGCGCATGGGCGCGCTGGTCAATGCCGACACCAAGACGCCGGTCGATGGCGGCATCGAGAAGGTCGACGATTTCACCGCAAAGCTCAATCTGCCGAAACCCGACATTTCGCTGATCGCAGGGATGGCCGACTATCCCGCGCTGATCATGCACCGCTCCTATGAGGGCGGCGACGATCCGATGAAGGCGCTCGCAGTCACCACCGGCCCTTGCGAACTGGTCAGCTGGAATGCAGAGACCAGTGCGGAGGTGAAGCGCAAGGACAAGCCCTGGTGGAAGGGCGACTTCTACCTCGACGGCATCAAATGGGTCGATTACGGCTCCGACCCCAACGCGATGCTGTCGGCGTTCGAATCCGGCGAGATCGACACCGACCATGAGACCGCGTCCGACGCCGTGTCGCAGACCGAGCAGATGGGCTTGTTGAATTCCGAGATCGCCACCGGCTCGACCATCGTTGCCCGCTTCAATGTCGGCAACGCGCCCTATGACGACGTCAAGGTGCGCCGCGCCGCCCAGCTTGCGGTCGACAATTCGGCCGTGCTGGCGCTCGGCCTCGGCGGCCGCGGGAAGCCTGCCGACAATCACCATGTCGGCCCGATGCACCCGGAATTTGCCGATATCGGCCCGGCCAAGCGCGACACGGAACAGGCCAAGAAATTACTCGCCGAGGCCGGCAAGACGGACCACGAATTCGAGCTGATCTCGGTCGACGTCGAATGGCAAAAGAGCACCGGCGATGCGATCGCCGCGCAAATGCGTGAGGCCGGCCTGAAGATCAAGCGAACCGTGCTGCCCGCCGCGACCTTCTGGAACGACTGGAGCAAATACCCCTTCTCCACCACCGAATGGCTGGGACGCCCGCTCGGCGTCCAGGTGCTGGCGCTGGCCTATAAATCGGGCGCCGCCTGGAACGAAAGCGCCTATGCCGACAAGGAATTCGACACGCTTCTCGACAAGGCGCTGGCAACGCCGGACGCCGCCCAGCGCAAGGAGATCATGGCCAGGATCGAGCAGAATCTGCGCGATTCCGGCATCATCATCCAGCCCTATTGGCGCTCCGTCTACCGCACCTACCGCAAGGGCGTGCAAGGCTGCGAGCAGCACCAGTCGCTTGAGCAGCACTTTGAGAAGGTGTGGCTGGAAGCATGATCCGTAAAAGCATTGGATACGATCCCGAAACGAACCAAGAACCAATACCGGTGAATTATTCGCCCCAAGCCTTGTCAGGCCTTCGGAAAATCGGCATTGCCTCTGAGCGGTTGCTAGCGTGGGTGGCACATGGCGATTTTCGACACCTTTTTCAAACGCCAGAAAAAGTTGCGTGGGGACGTTCCAGACGTTTTCACATACGACACTTTGCCCCCCGCCCTGCGCGTCCAGATCGTCCAGATTATGCATGAAATCCTGGGTGACCAATCCGCTTACGACGACTTCTACGGCAGAGGCGATTGGGTTCAAGAATCTTACAAAATTGTCACAACTATACTTAGAAAAGAAATGGGAGTATTTAAACTCCCTGTCAGCGAACAAAAACGACAACAATTACCTTAATGAAGTGACAATCTTTGTATTAAGCGAAACGGACACTGAGCAGTTCTTGAGCGCTATAGAAATAGTCTGTCGTTTGATCGAGAATAGAGCAAGCAAATATGACTATAGACATTTTTCCGAAAGAATTTCTTGCAAAATCGGCCATAGAAGAAATTAACGCCAGATTTAAAGAGCATGGCATTGGCTATGAGTACGATGGCGAGATTTTGCGAATAGACTCGCAACTCATCCATAGCGAAGCTGTCAAACCGGCGCTTTCCCTTTTGCAGGAAGCTCACTACGCAGGAGCCCAAGACGAATTCCTGAAGGCGCATTCGCATTACCGCAAAGGCGCCAGCAAGGAAGCAATGAACGAAGCGCTCAAGGCGCTGGAAAGTGTCATGAAAGCCATCTGTGAAAAGCGCAAATGGGCCTTTCAAAAAACGGACACAGCGGCAAAGCTTTTGCAGGTTCTGCTGGATCAAGGATTGATTCCGGCATTTTGGCAGTCGCATTTCAGTGCGCTGCGAACGACATTGGAAGCTGGCGTGCCGACGGGCAGGAACAAACTTAGCGGTCACGGGCAAGGTACATCGCAAACCGAGGTTCCGGATCACCTCGCCGGATACATTCTGAATATGACTGCGTCAGCGATAGTCTTTCTGGCAAAATCAGAGCAAGCATTGCCCTAATTGAGGACTAGGCTAGCGGCTTGTTGATTACGGCTCGCTATCTAGCATCACACATGGATCATTTCGACCTCGGCACCTATCGCCGCCCTATCTCCACCGCCTCGGCCGAGACGCAGCGCTGGTTCGATATCGGGCTGAACTGGTGCTACGGCTTCAACCATGAGGAAGGCATAAAATGCTTCGAGAAGGCGCTGGAGACCGATCCTGATTGCCCTTTCGTCCATTGGGGCATCGCCTATGCCGCCGGGCCTTTTTACAACCTCACCTGGAACGAGCACGGCAAGGACGAGGCAGACCGTGCGGCCAAACGCTGCTTCGACCATGTCCAGCTCGCGCGGGATGTGGCGATCACCTCGTCGTGCCTGTGTCGGACGAGCGCGGAGGCGGGGCCAAGCTGTTGTCACTGAAATCCCCGCCGCCCGACCAGCCGAGTTGGCTTCGCCTTCTAAGAGAAAATCTCCGCCAGTTCGTCTACGCTGGTGCCTTCCCTAACCTGGCGCAGTTCAACATGGGCGACCGCAATGGCCACCGATGCCACCGTGGACACGACCGTCGCGATAAGGACGCTTCCGATAGCGCCGAAAATCAGGGCGACCGTCGAGAGGCCGCTGAAGAAAGCGAAAATCAGGCCGATCAGCAAGGCAAACATCATCTGGAAGGCAAGCGCCGCCAAAAACAGGATCAGAAAGACACCGAACATCGGCCAGCGGCTGCCCTTTGTCAGAGCACGGCTGCGCGACATCGCGCCAAACATGCCAAGCCGCTCCTGCATCAGCACCGGCACGGAAACCGATATGCCGAGCAGCCACCTGATGCCGGCAACGAGCAACACCACGAAGGCAATGATCGCTCCGAAGATCGGCACCAACATTCCGGCGATGCCCATCACGATGAGGCCAAGGATCATGGCCAAAAAGACAATCAGCCCCACCCCAGCGTCGGGAATATGCTGCGCAAGGCTATCTGGATGCAGTCGCCGATCGCCGGGCGCTTGCCGTTCAGGTCCTCTATCGTCGCTTGCACCAGCGAGGACTGGAACAACAGCGCGCAAACGAAATAGATCAGGCTTAAAACGAGCGATAAGAACGAGCTGCTCATAATGACCCACTTCGCGCCGAGTGGAGGTGTGGCGATGTAGCCGTTGGGGCCGCCATTATTGAGCGCAACTGGGGGAGGACCAGGAAAAGCGCCGCCAAAGCAATCATCAGACCGGGATTGCGGTCGATCACGGCGAAGGTGTTGTTGAAAACCCTGCCGATCTGGAACTTCTCAAGCCGCGCCGAGGCCGTCGATGCCACGATTACCCCTTCCGGCCCGAGCTAGATCCCGGCCAATCGCGCCAACATGACTGGCTGTTCTCGGGCCAAAACCTTCGTTACGAGAAGATCTCCGCCAGTTCGTCGACGCTGGTGCCTTCCCTGACCTGGCGCAGCTCGACATAGGTGACGGCAATCGCCACCGAAATCACCGCCGAAACGATTGTCGACAGCAGGCTGCTTCCGATGGCGGCGGCAATGAGTCCGGTCGTGCTGATCCCGCCGCTCGCAATAGCAGCCTGAAACAGCAAGGTGAAAACCACTTGTAGCCCTATCGCAACAATGCCGAGGACCAGAAACAGCGCGAATATCCGCCAGCGGCTTCCCTTCGTCAGCGTCCTGCTTCGCGAAATCGAGGCGAAGACGCCAGGCCTTTCCTGAACTGCGACGGGCACAGCCACCGATATGCTGATCAGCCACATGGCTATGGGGATGAGCGACAGAAGTGCAATCACACCGCCGACGATGGGGATGGCCATGGTGATGACCGTTAATATCATCGCCACCAGAAACATTGCCACGATGATCACAAGACCAATTCCGAGCGTGGGGAGGAAGCTGCGCAGGGCTATCTGAATGCAATCGCCAATCGACGGGCGCTTGCCGTTCAAATCTTCGATTGTCGCTCGTACCAGCGCCGCCTGCGCCAGAAAGGCCAAGATCAGGAGCACCAGGCCGGCAATCATCGAAACGGCACCATAGCCCGCCATAGCCGATTGCTCGAAGCTCGCCCCAGGTACTGCTATCTTTGCAATCTGTCTAAAGCTCCAGATGTTGTACAGCAGCGCAGGCAGCGTCGAAAAAAGGCCGACGATGGCGGCAAGTGGGACGAAGCTGCGTCCGATTACCGAAAACGTATTGCTGAAAGCCCTGCCGACGCTGAACCGTTCCGGCCGCTCGCTCGCGATTGACGTCATGTTACATTCCCCCCGACTAATGGATACCCGAAATCAGAAAGTATAAATCACCGATATTGATACTTGCGGTTGCCGCCGCTTGCAATTGCCTTGGCGTATTGCCAGTGTCGGCCCGCGAACCGCAGGTTGCATGGGGGCGAAAAGGTGACTGCTGCACAGCCGGACGCTGCGCAAGCCGAATGGCTGGCCAAACTGCACAAGCAGTTGCTGTCAGACGATTCGATCCAGTTCGACCTGCCGGCCTACAGACCACCCGAGACACCCGAATGGCTGAAACCGCTGGGCGAGTTCCTGAAATGGCTCGGCCCGTACATGATCTACCTGTTCTGGGGCGCGGTGATCACAGGTGCCGCGATCATTCTGCTGCTGATTGTCCTTGAAGTGAAAGGCGTCGCCTGGCGCCTGCCCTGGTGGCGCAAAAAGAGCGTGACCGAGGCGGAAGGGATATGGCACCCCGACGTTGGCGCCGCGCAGATCCTGTTGTCGGAAGCCGATGCGCTCGCCGCCCGGGGCGAGTATGACGAGGCGGTGCATCTCCTGCTGCGCCGCAGCGTTGCCGACATTGCCGGCCGCCTGCCCGACTTTCTGCGCCCGTCGCTGACCGCGCGCGATATCGCGGGAGCGGCGTCGCTGCCAATGCGGGCGCGTGGCGCCTTTACCCAGATCGCGCGCATCGTCGAGGCCGCTCTGTTCGCGCGCCGGCCGGTCGGGCCCGAGGGCTGGCAGGAGGCGCGCAGCGCCTATGAGCGATTCGTCTTCAGGGATGCCTGGACGTGAGCGACGCGACAGCCGACATCGCCCAGCAGGAACCGTTCAGCCGCAGGACGCTGTTCTGGGGCATTTTTGCCAGCCTGCTCGCGGCGGCGGGCTTCTTCCTTTTGTCCACCTATGCGCCCGACTTCCGCCAGCCGAGCGTCGGCGGCGCAACGCCGTTGTCGAAGAGCGGCATTGGCTATGCCGGTCTGGCGCAATGGCTGAAGCTGACCGGCGAGCCGCCCTTGATGGCGCGGTCCGACAGCGATCTCGAGACCGAGATGCTGCTGATCGTCACCATTTCGCCCGACAGCGACCCGGATGCGCTTGCCAACATCATCAAGCTTCGCAAGGGCATGGATACGCTGTTCGTGCTGCCCAAATGGGCAACCTTGCCGCTGTTCCAGCACGAGGGCTGGGAGATGAAGATCCAGCGGCTGCCGGACGTCGTGGTCAACGACTGGCTCGCCCGGATCGCCAAGGCCAAGCTCGGCGAAGGTGAGACCACGGTCAAGCAACTCGACGTCTCAGGGCAAATGGTCAGCGTTCCCGACCAGTTGCAATGGGTGGCCGACGAACACCCGCTGATTGCCGCCGGCAACGGCAAGGCCGTGCTGACCGAGGTCGAAGACGAGCGGTTCTACATTCTGACGGACCCCGATCTCATCAATAACGCCGGCTTGAAAGATCCCGACAAGGCGGCGGCGGCGCTCAAGCTGATCGAGCTCCTGCAGCCCGAAGAGGGTGCTGTCATGTTCGACCTGACGCTGCATGGCGTCGGGCGAAAATACGATCTCGCCAAGCTTCTGGTCGAGCCGCCCTTCCTGGCGCTGACGCTGACCATCCTGGCGGCGGCGGCACTTGCCTTCCTGCATGGCCTTGGCCGGTTCGGGCCGCCACGGGCCGATCAGCGCGCCATCGCCTTCGGCAAACGCGCGCTGGTCGACACCACGGCGATGCTGTTGCGCCGCGCCGGCCGGCTGGAGGAACTGGGCGACCGCTATGGAGCACTGGCACGCGTACGCGCCGGCGCGCTGCTCGGCGCGCCGCACGGTTTGCAGGGCGAAGCGCTCGACCGCTGGCTCGATTCCCGCGATAAGGACGAAGCCGGCGGGTTCACGACCCGCCTGCAAGCTGCGAACGCGGCAAAGACCCTGACACAAATGCATGATGCAGCCGAAAAGCTGCACGACTGGACGGCAAGGAGGCTCGGTGAACGTCGATGATGTGAAGGCCCTGGCGACACAGATCAGGGAAGAGGTGGCCAAGGCCATCACCGGGCAACACGATACGGTCGATCTGATGCTCACGGCATTGTTCGCCGGCGGGCATATATTGATCGAGGGACCGCCGGGCACGGCCAAGACGATGACGGCGCGCTGCTTTGCCCAGGCGCTGGGCGTCGCCTATGGCCGCATCCAGTTCACACCCGACCTGATGCCCGGCGATATCGTCGGTTCCAACATCTACAATTTCCAGACCGGGCAGTTCACGCTGACGCGCGGCCCGATCTTCTGCGATCTGCTGCTCGCCGACGAGATCAACCGAACGCCGCCGAAGACCCAGGCAGCCCTGCTGGAGGCGATGCAGGAGCATGCCGTCACCTTCGACGGCACCACCCATGCGCTCGGCCCGAACTTCATGGTGGTGGCGACGCAGAACCCAATCGAGCACCAGGGCGTCTATCCTCTGCCCGAAGCCCAGCTCGACCGTTTCCTGTTCAAGCACCGGGTGAGCTACCCCGGCCCGGAAGAGGAAAAGGCGATCATCATCCACCATGGCGGCGGCACCGCCTCGCACGACATCAAGCAGTACGGCATCAAGGCCCAGGCCGACCGCAAGACGGTGGAAAAGGCGTTGGCGACCGTCGGCGGGGTCACGCTTGTCGACGACGTCGTGGACTATATCGCAAGGCTGGTGCGGGCCACGCGCGCCAGCCCCGATCTGGAAGTCGGCGCCAGCCCGCGTGCGGGCGCCATGCTGGCGAGAGCCGCACGCGCCCGGGCAGCGCTCGACGGGCGCGCCTATGTCATCCCCGACGACGTCAAGGCGCTTGCCGTGCCGGCGCTGCGCCATCGCGTTATCCTGTCGCCGGCGGCGCAGATCGACGGCCGCCTGGTCGAGCAGATCGTCACCGACCTTGTCGACCAGACGGAAGCGCCACGTTGATCTATCCGAGCGGCCGGGCAGTTTGGGGAGGTGCGGCAGGTGCAATACCGGCCTTCCTGATCGCGCTCGCACTGCCGTCTCTGTGGTATCTCGGCCTGTTGTGGATTTGCGTGCTGCTTGCTTTCCTGGCCGTGGACGCCGCCGCCGGACGCGGACGGGCTTCGCTGGATGCCAGCATCAATGCCCCGCCACAGGTCAGCGTCGGCGGCCAGTTCACCGTCCATGTCACCGCCGGGCTCAGCGGACGGCCGCGCGCCGTGCAGGCTCGTCTTGGCCATGACGAGCGGCTGGAACCGGTGGGCGGCACCGGCGGCGCATCGACCGCCGAGGCCGGCAGCGCATCGCTCGATCTCAGATTTCAGGCGCTGCGGCGCGGCATTGCCAGGTTCGATCGCCTGTGGGTGCGCTGGCGCGGGCCGTTCGGGCTGGTCTGGAACCAGGTGGTGCTGCCGATGGACGGCAAGGTGGCGGTGCTGCCCAACGTCAGCAGCGCCCGCGACGAGGCAATCACGCTTCTACAGCGCCAGTCGCTGCCCGACGGCCATGCGCAACGCCGCGCCGGCCAGGGCCGCGAGTTCGAGGCGCTGAAGGACTACCAGCCCGGCATGGGCCGGCGGATGATCGACTGGAAGCGCAGCGCCCGCCACGGCAGGCTTCTGGCGCGCGAGTTCCGCATCGAGGAGAACAACAACATCGTGCTGGCCATCGATAGCGGCCGGCTGATGTGCGAGCCCGTCGACGGCGTGCCGAAGGTCGACCGCGCCGTCACCGCCGCCTTGCTGTCGGCGTTCATCGCACTGAAGGGCGGCGACATGGTTTCCCTGTTCGGCTTCGACGCGAGGCCGCGCGTTTCCAGCGGCGCCGTGCGCGGCTCCGCCAGCTTCGCCATGATCCAGAAGCGGGCGGCGGAAATCGACTATTCCACGGAAGAGACCAATTTCACCCTGGCGCTGACGACCCTTGCAGCAAAGCTCGACCGGCGTTCGCTGGTGATCATCTTCACCGACTTCGTCGATCCGATCAGCGCCGAACTGATGCTGCGCACCGTCGGCCGGCTCACCGAACGGCATCTGGTGCTGTTCATGATGATGAAGGATGTCGAACTGGAGACACTGGCCGACATGCCGCCGGACGCACCGGAGGATGTGGCGCGCTCCGTCGTCGCCGGCGGGCTGCTGCGCGAAAGGCAGGTCGTCATCGGCAGGCTCAGGCTGCTCGGCGCGCATGTCATCGAAGCCGACCATCAGAGGCTCGGGCCGGCACTGGTCGAGCGCTATCTCGAGCTCAAGCGAGAGGATCTGTTGTGAACGCGCTGGTCGGCAAGGATGCGGTGCGCCAGTCGCTGGCGAGCTTCCGTTCGGAGCGCGAGGCCGACTGGAAGGCGTTCGAGGCGCTGCTTGCCCGGGTCGAGAAACGTGCGCCACGCACGCTGTCGGAAGACGAACTGCTGTCGCTGCCACTGCTCTACCGCTCGGCGCTGTCCTCGCTTTCGGTGGCGCGGGCGACGTCGCTCGACAATGCGCTGGTCAGCTATCTCGAAGCGCTTTGCCTGCGCGGCTACTTCTACCTCTATGGCGCACGTCGCGGCCTGCGGCAGCGCATCGGCGACTTCTTCCTGCATGACTGGCCACACGCCATTCGCGATTTGTGGCGCGAGACCTTGCTGTCGGTCGTCCTGACCTTTGTCGGCGCCGGCGCCGGCTACTGGCTGGTGGCCAAAGACAAGGGCTGGTTCGACGCCATCATTCCGCCGAGCCTGGCCGGCGGGCGCAACCCGGATGCCTCGGCCGAAGTGCTGCGGCAGGTGCTTTATGACGGCACCGAGAATAATTTCCTGTCGGGCTTCGCCGCCTATCTGTTCACGCACAATGTCCAGGTGGCGATCCTGGCCTTCGCGCTGGGCTTTGCCTTCGCGGTGCCGAGCGTGCTCTTGATCCTGATGAATGGCTGCCTGCTTGGCGCGATGTTCCAGATCTACGTCGCCAAGGATCTCGGCCTGGAGTTGGGCGGATGGCTGTCCATCCATGGCACCACCGAGATGTTCGCGATCGCCTTGGCGGGCGCCGCCGGCATGCGCATCGGCACGCGCTTCGCCTTCCCCGGCGAACTGACGCGGATGACGGCTGCTGCCGATGCCGGGCGCGTGGCCGCCACCACCATGGTCGGCGTGACGATCATGCTTTTGTTTGCCGGCCTGCTCGAAGGCATCGGTCGGCAGGTGATCACCAGCGACGTGACACGCTACGCCATTGGCGGCGGCATGCTGACGCTGTGGCTCTGTTATTTCTATGTGTTCAGGGTGGTGCGGCATGGCGACCGCTAGGCGTGCTACCGTCTCGACGATACGGCCGCTGATCACGCCGGAAGGGGTCGATCTCCGGATCAAGCTCGCCGATGCCGGCACCCGCGCCGCCGCCTTCCTGCTCGACTTTGTCATCATCATCGTCACGGCGATCGTGATCTCGATCATTGCACTGTTCGGGCTGGCCGGCCTCAAAGGCGAAGGCGCGCAGCCGCTGTTCATCGTCTGGATCATCCTGATCTTCTTCCTGCGCAACGCCTATTTCATCGTCTTCGAAGCCGGCCGCCGCGCCGCCACACCCGGCAAACGGATGCTCGGCATCCGGGTGGCATCGCGCAGCGGCGCCGGCCTGTCGATCGATCAGGTCATTGCCCGCAACCTGATGCGCGAGATCGAGATCTTCCTGCCGCTGTCGATCATCCTAGGCCGCAGCCAGATGGGGCTCGCCGACACGCTGTCGACGATCTTCGGGCTGGTGTGGACGCTGCTGTTTGCGCTCTTCCCGCTGTTCAACCGCGACCGCATGCGCATCGGCGACCTGCTGGCCGGAACCTGGGTGGTGGAGGCGCCCAAGCTGGCGCTGGTCGAAGACCTGTCGCAACGCCAGGATACCACCACCCGCGCCTTCCGCTTCACCCAGGCGCAGCTCGATGCCTATGGCATCGCCGAACTGCACAAGCTGGAAGAGGTGCTGCGCCGCGACGACTATTTCGCGCTGAAAGCCGTGGCCGAAACGATCGGGCGCAAGATCGGCATGACGATCGAGCCGGTCGATTCCAGGGCCTTCCTCACCGCCTATTATGGCGAGCTGCGGGCACAGCTTGAGCGCAAGCTTTTGCTGGGGACGCGTAAGGCGGATAAGTACCAGCGGTAGATCGGAGTTCGGGATGCCGGCTCAAGTTAGCGAAGCGGAAAAAGCCAGAATAGAACGCGCCATTCAGGCGGCAGTCTCCGGATCCTGGAAGGAATTTGCAGAACTCACCGACGAACCGTTTCCAAACGATGCATCGATGAGGGAGCAATTCGGAGATACTTCTTCCCGACTTCAGCAAGCCGACGGAAATTGGGAAATGACCTCAGGCATAGGTATCGTGCCTGACGGCAGCGCGCGCCTGATCACAGTCTTGATCAAGGCGCCGCCCACCGTGGATATTGTCCTGACGCTGCACAGCACGAGCGATCGGGATGACAGCACGATCAGCATCTGGACGTTCTTTCAGCAGGTGAATTGGGGCGATTAGGCATCGCCTACCCCACCCACTTCTCATAGTCGGACACCAAAAGGTGCACCGGCGCGACATCCTCGTCGATGTTGGAGAAGCGGCCGATCGGTTCGCGGAAGACGTTGTCGGTGAGATCGTCATTGACGGTCGATACTTCGCCGATCAGCACATCCTTGCCCTCGGCCCAGAAGGCGTGCCAGACGCCGGGCAGCAGGGTCACGCTCTGGCCCGGGTCGAGCTTCAACAGCCCGCCTGCCGGCAGCCTGTGGATGGTGCCGTCGACCGGCACCGTCACTTCGGCCTTCGGATCGATGCCGCCGTCGCGATCATGCATGAACAGTTCCAGCACGAGCTTGCCGCCGCCGCGGTTGATGATGTCCTCGGCCTTGATGTTGTGGCGATGCATCGGCGACAGCTGATCCTTGCGCGAGATCATGATCTTCTCGGCATAAAGCATGCCCATGCCCTTCTTCATGTCGGCATAGACGCCGTTGCGAACGGTGAACAGGAACAGGCCGAGTTCGTCGAATTTTTCCTGGCCGTAATCGGTGATGTCCCAACCGAGCCGCGAGGTGAAAATGGCGGCGGAGTCGGCCTTGCGCGCCTTCATCTCTTCCGGGCTCCAGTAGGCGAAGGGCGGCATGATGTAGCCGAACGAGCGGATGAAGGCGTCTGCATCGCGGATGATGTCGTTGACGGTGGAGCGTTTCATGATCGTGATCCCTTCGCGTCGCGTTCCCTGGAGTTATCTGAAGCGCATAGCCGAACAGCGCTGCGGTGTCGACGCAAACTGCGTGCTGGCCCCATGACATCCGTGCGGATCGGGGCCATAAGTCAGCCAGATTTCCCAGGGTGATATTTCATGCAAGGCATAGACGACCTCGACACGCCGGCGATCCTCATCGACGCAGCCCGCGCCGAAGCCAACATCACACGAGCGCAGGCGCATGCCGACCGCCACGGGCTGAAACTCAGGCCGCACATCAAGACGCACAAGCTGCCTTATTGGGCGAAGAAGCAGGTGGCGGCAGGTGCGGTCGGCATCACCTGCCAGAAGATCGGCGAAGCCGAGGTGATGGCCGATGCCGGGCTGACCGATATTTTTCTGCCCTACAACATCCTTGGCCGCGCCAAGCTGGAGCGCCTCAAGGCGCTGCATGGCCGTGTGACACTGTCAGTGACGGCCGACAGCCGCGAAACGCTGGAAGGGCTCGCCGCCACCTTCACCGATGCAGAGCACCCCCTGCCCGTCCTGGTCGAATGCGACACCGGCATGGGCCGTTGTGGTGTGCAAAGCGCCGCCGAGGCGCTGGCACTGGCGAAGTTGATCGACCAAGCCAAGGGGCTCACCTTCGGCGGGCTGATGACCTACCCCGCGGCCGGCCGCGCCGCCGAGGCTGAATCCTGGCTGGCCGGCGCCAAACAAACGCTCGCGGCCTCGGGTCTCGCCTGTGACCGCATCTCCAGCGGCGGCACGCCTGACATGTGGCGCTCGGGCGAGGACAGCGCGGTGACCGAATACCGCCCCGGCACCTACATCTACCTCGACCGTTACCAGGTCGCCAAAGGCGTCGGCACGCTCGACGATTGTGCGCTGACGGTGCTCGCCACAGTGGTCAGCCATCCGACGCCGGCCCGCGCCATCCTCGACAGCGGCAGCAAGGCGCTGTCCAGCGACACGCTGGGGCTCGCCGATTTTGGCGAGCTGCTCGGCATGCCCGGCGCCCGCGTCACCAGCTTGAGCGAGGAACATGGCACGGTCACGCTTGGAAATGGTGCGAAGCTTCGCATTGGCGAGCGCGTGCGCGTGGTGCCTGATCATTGCTGCGTCGTGACCAACCTGTTCGACCAGGTGCATCTGATCGACGGTGACAAGGTGCTGGAAACGCTGAAGGTGGAAGCGCGTGGGCGGATGGGGTGAGGCTTTTCGTTTTGGAGGCTCGCCCTATTTCGACATTGACGAATTGTAATTTATAACTTACTAGTCACCATGGCAATCCTGAAGCAGACAGCCACCTTTCGGAGGTGGCACCAAAAGCTGAAAGACGGAAGAGCCAAGGCGGCAATTGCCGTTCGGCTGCAACGTTTGATTGTAGGAAATCCCGGCGACGGGCCCCAGTGGGTGAAGGCATCAGTGAATTGCGCATTCACTATGGGCCCGGCTATCGCGTTTATTTTCACAAGCGCGGTGAAACGGTCATCCTGCTCCTGTGCGGCGGGGATAAAAGTTCACAAGAAACCGACATACGGACAGCAAAGCGCCTGGCCGTAGAATGGAGTGACGACAATGGTTGAAAAAATCTATGATTTCGATCCCGCCGAAATGCTCGATTCCGATACGGCAATCGAGGCGTTTCTGGCAGAGGCAATGGAAACCGGAGACGCCAAATTCGTCGCGTCCGCCCTCGGTGTCGTTGCCCGCGCCAAGGGGATGAGCAACATTGCCAGAAAGACCGGCTTGGCTCGCGAGCATCTTTATACCTCGCTCAGCGAAAACGGTAATCCTACGCTGGAAACCACACTGGCGGTCATGAAAGCATTCGGCTTTCATTTGGCCCCAAAGCACGATGCAACTCAGGTCTAATCTACGCCAGCGCGCGTCGAGCGCGAGGTTGTTCGGGCCAACTGAAATCAGGACGGATAAACCGGACCCAGCGCCGCCTTCAGCGGATCCAGCGCGTCGCCATACAGCTTCCAGCGCTCGACCGAGGATGAATAGATCGGCTGGCGCACCTGCCAGCGGCTCGGCGTCCGCACGGTGCGCTCGGTCTCGTTGAAACGCAGGCAGGCATCGTCCCACTCAACGCCGAGGAATCCGATCAATCCACGGGCGCGATTTTCGAAATCGGCGACCGTTTCTTCGTAGGGCATGTCGTGGATATTCAGCGGGATGACCTTGGTCCAATGGCGCATCAGGCGGTCATACTGCCGGTAATACTGCCCAAGCTTGGTAAGACCGGCATTATAGCCGTGCGCCTCGGAAAAATTATGCATGAAACAGGACGCGCAATTGTCCATCGGGTCACGCCGGCAATGGATGATGCGGGCATTCGGCAAGATCAGGCTGATGAAGGCCAGCAGCTCGAAATTGTGCGGCATCTTGTCGACGACAAGCCGCACCGTGTTGTTGCGCTTTTTGAGATCGTCGAGATATTTCGATCCAAGCTCCTTGGCCTTGGCTGCAGTGAGCGCCGCCATGGCCTTGGTGAAAATGGCTGGGTCGAGCTTGTCGAACCCAAGTTCGCCGGCAAGTGAACGAATGGTCGACAACTCCCCGGCGCCATGGATATCGCGATGACTGGCGCATATCTGCTCGGTCAGCGTCGTTCCCGACCGTGGCATGCCGACGATGAAGACCGGGCGTCTGGATGGATTTCCCAAATTGGCTCGCGCCTCGAAGAAGCCGGCGTCGAAAGTGTCGATGAAGCTGTCGTAAAGCTGGGTGTGCCGGTCGATGTCGAAATCATTGCCGGAAATCGCCTTGGCCCTCGCGAAATGGCGGATGGCCGGGCTATACTCGCGCTGATCATTGAGCATCTTGCCGGCGGCGTGGTGCAGCACTACCCGCTCGCGATCGGTGGTTGTCGGCAATTCCAGGCGTTTCAGCACCAAAGGCAACGTCGGATCGTCCTTGACCGCCCGGCGCGCAAGCGCCATTCCAGCCAGCGCCTCGACATGGCCCGGGTCGATGGCAAGGGCCTTGCTGAAGCATTCGACCGCCTCGGCCGGCCGGCCAATGTCGGTGAGCAAATCGCCCATACCGGCAAGTGCCATCACCGACTGGCCGTCGATAGCCAGCGCCTGGCGATAGAACCCTTCGGCAATGTCGCCCTCGAGCTGGCTGCGGTAGGAGCGGCCGAGATTGCACAGCGCTTCGATGAGCCCTCCGTCGAGCTCGATCGCCTTTCTCAGATGTCTGCGCGCCTTGTCGACGTTGCCGGTGACATTGTAGGCATTGCCGAGATTGTTGCGGAAGATGGCGTTGTCCGGTTCGAGCTTGACCGCCCTTTCCATATAGGCAATGGCGGCGTCATGATGCTCGGCCTCGATGGCGAGCGTGCCCATCAGGTTCAGCGCCATGGCATTTTTGGGCTGCGTGCGAAGCACCGTCTGGTAGCAGAACTCGGCCTCGCGAAAACGCTTGCGCCGTTGCAGGTCGATGCCGCGCTGCAATGTCATTTCCGCCGGCTCACCGGCGGTCGGCAGCGAGGCTGGGATCATTGCCGGCAGGCCCAGGGGTTGCCGGCGTGGCAAGAGCGGCATCCGTCAAATCCCGGTCGCGGCCTGCGACGAACCAATCAGAACTTCAGGGTTACGCCAAGCTGGAGATTGTGGGAGTACAATTTGGCGTTCTCGTATGTGCCGCCGCCATCATTGTCGTCTAGATCCACGCTTGTCACGGCCTTAAAGCGGTAACCGAAATCGAGGTCGACATTCTGCGTTACCGCGTAGGTAACACCGGCGCCCACTTGGCCGGCGAAACCCCAGCCGCCAGGCCCGTATCCAAAGGCGTGGCCATCAAAGTGAGTATCGGCGGTAACATAGGCCGCGCCGACACCGCCGCCGACATAGAGTTTGGCATCACCAAAATGCGCAACATCGGCCCAGACGTTGGCGAGAAGATAGGTGGCCGACAGATTGCCGGAAGCCGGATAGTTGCCGACGCCCGTGTAGCTGTATTCGCTTGCCTTGTAGCGCGCGTAGGACAGTTCGCCTTCGACACGAAACACATCGTTGATGCGCCGACCGACAGCGCCGCCGATTACGAACCCGGTATCAAGATCGACTGAATAGCCAGTACCATTGTAGTCCGTTTTCACATGGTTCGGGAAACTGGCGCCGCCGAAGAGCGTGACGTACCAGAGATCCTCCGCCCTCGGAACGTCGACAATCGCGTCGGCGGCGTAGGCCGAACTCCAACCAAGCGCCAATGCAAATGTCGAGACGCCAGCCAACAAGCGCAGTTTCATCGCCGATTCCCTCGCTACAACTAGTGACTGGTATCACTCTTGCTTCGCGGCCGAGCTGTCAAGAAAGCAAACGAGATCAAGGAGCCAAGCGAAGTCGGGAACAATCTTTTGAGAATTCTTGTTGCTGCACCGCAACATAGCAGCACATGCTAATGTTTGGCGGCAGGCGTATGGCTTCGGTTTTGAAAATCGCGCTAGTCGGCCTGCCGTGCTGCCACCCTGCGCATGGCGATCACTCGCCGACGGCGGATCTCGGTGCGCATCGCCGTCAGGTGCAGCGCGAAGAACAGCACGGTGAAGCCGAGCGCCATCACCAGCAGCGGCCATAGCAGGCTGGGATCGATCGTCGGTCCGCCGAGCCGGAACACCGAGGCCGGCTGGTGCAGCGTGTTCCACCAGTCGACCGAGAATTTGATGATCGGGATGTTGATGAAGCCGACGAGCGTGATGATGGCGGCGGCCCAGGCGGCACGGCTGGCGTCGTCGAGCGCACGCGTCAGCGCGATGATGCCGAGATACATAAGAAAGAGGATGAAGACCGAGGTCAGACGCGCGTCCCAGACCCACCAGGTGCCCCACATCGGCTTGCCCCAGATGGAGCCGGTGACCAGCGCAAGCGCGGTGAAGGTGGCGCCGATCGGGGCTGCCGATTTCAGGGCGACATCGGCCAAGGGATGGCGCCAGACCAGCGTACCGAGCGCGGCGACCGCCATCACCGTGTAGCACATCATGGCGAGCCAGGCGAAAGGCACGTGGATATACATGATGCGCACCGTGATGCCTTGCTGGAAATCCTCAGGCGCGGCAAAGCTCATATAGAGACCGATGGCGAGCAGGATCGCGGCGATCGACGCCAGCCACGGCACCAGCCTGTCGGCCAGCCCGACAAAGCGCGTCGGGTTGGCGAGGTCGGTCCAGCCGGCGAGGCGTGAGGAGGTGTCGCTCATAAGGTCTAGATAGACCGGCGGCGCGTTCGGGGCAATCGAGCGGTTGTCGCAGTGCTTACCCTCCCCCTTGTGGGGAGGGTCGCTGCAAAGCAGCGGGGTGGGGTGGCGGGCACTACCCCACCCGGACCTTCGGTCCGACCTCCCCACAAGGGGGAGGTAAAAAAGCTTACGCAGCTTCGATATTCACCGTGCGGCTGAGACGGCGGACTTCCTCGTCGTTGAGCAGGCCGCCGGCGCGCAGCAGGCTGGCGAAACGGCCATTGCGCAGCGACAGTTCGGCGAAGCCGCCCATCTCGACCACCTTGCCCTTGTCCATGAACACGACCAGGTCGGCGTCGCGGACGGTGGTCAGGCGGTGGGCGATGATGAAGGTGGTGCGGTTGCGCCTCAGTTCGTCGATGGCTTCCTTGACGCGGTCCTCGGTCTCGACATCGAGCGCGCTCGTTGCCTCGTCGAGCACCAGGATCGGTGCGTCCTTGAGCACGGCGCGGGCAATGGCGATGCGCTGACGCTCGCCGCCCGAAAGCTGGCCGCCGCGCTCGCCAACGACGGTGTCGTAACCGGCGCTCTTGGCAAGGATGAAATCCTGCGCGGCAGCCGCGTTGGCGGCGGCGTGAACCTCGTCATAAGTCGCCTCGGCACGACCGACGCGGATGTTGTCCTCGATCGAGCGGTTGAGCAGGCCGGCATCCTGGAAGACGGTGGCGATCGAATGACGCAGCGACTTGCGGGTCACCGTGCGGGTGTCGATGCCGTCGATCAGGATACGGCCATGAGACGGCGAGAAGACGCGCTGCAAGAGGTTGATCAGCGTCGTCTTGCCGGCGCCGGTCGGGCCGACGATGGCAACCGTCTGCCCGGCCTGGACCTCGAAGGAGACGTCGTCGACGCCCTGCCGCGAATTGGCAAACTCGAAGCCGACATTCTCGAAGCGGACATGGCCGGTGACGTTGGTGAGGTCGCGCAAGCCGTCCGGCTCGGCGGAGTCGGCGGCCGAATCCTCGAGGTGATAGAAGTCCTCGAGCTTGGCGCGGGCTTCGGAAATCTGGTTGGCGAAAGCCGACATCTGGTCGAGGCGGGCAATCAGCAGCGTGGCAAAGCCGGTGAAGGCGATGACGTCGCCGATCTTGAGCTGGCCATGGGTGACCAGATAGGCGCCGATCAAAAGCACAACCATCATCGAAATGGTCGACGACAGGCGGTGCAGCGCATTGGCCATCGCCCACCAGTCGAGCACCGGGTTCTGCGCGTCGAGCAGGTTCTTGACATAGCGGCGCAGCGTATCGGCCTCGTGGCCGAGACGGTTGTAGCTCTGCAGCACGGCGACATTGCTGACCGAGTCGGTCACATGCGCGAACACCTGATGGTAGTGGCGCTCGACCGCGGCCTGGCCCGCCTTGGTGCGCTTCATCACAAGCCGGCCGATGCCGACATAGAGAACGCCCAGCGCCATCAGCACCAGCGACATGCGCAGATCCATGCTTATCGCGGTCGGAATCAGCAGAGCCAGCGCAACCGCCGTCGACAGATGCTGGCGCATGAATTCAAGCCACAGGCTGAACAGCGTCTCGACGGCGCGCAGCAGCGTGTGCAGCGCGTTGGAGGTGCCGCGCTGGTGGTGCCAGGCGAGCGGCATGGTGATCACGCGCTCGAACGACTGGCACAGCACCTCGCTGCGCCGCTTGTGGGCAAAACGGTCGGCGCCGCGCGCCACCAGCACGAAGGCGACGATGTTAAAGGCGCCGAGACCGGCCCACAGCGCCAGCGTCGAAAACACCGAACCCTTATCGGAGATGGCGTCGATTACCCGGCCGAACATGATCGGCTCGAGGATGGCGATAATGGCGAGCGCGACATTCGCACCGCAGATAAACGCAACGCGCTTCCTGTCGGCTGCGAGATAACCCAGCGCTCTCCAGTAGATTTGCAGAAGTGACACTTCAGCTACTCCGCCCAAAACATTATTGTGCACCGCACCATTTCTTGACACGTACCGGTTAACGGGTCGCAAAACAATGCCCGTCTACCTCTTCCGTTCCCATTCTGCGAACAAAAGATGACGACGTTGCGAAATCTGCCGTGATCACCTAACGGTTTGAGATAAAAGGTGAAATGTCAGTCTTGCGGCAAAATCATGGCAGCATCTGGCGCTGCCACATTTTTAGTCACTGCACGCTTGGCCCGCCGGTATCCGGGAAGGTACGCCGTACTGCGCCACGAGCATGCCCAAGTAGAAAACGCGCGCCTCGAAAGGCGCGCGTCAACAATCTGAAGCCCTTGATTTTACGCGGGTATCTTGACGACCACCTCGGTCTTGTCGCCGGCCTTCGGCTGAAAACCGGAAGACTTTGTCTTGGTTCCATTGACTTCGAGCGAGATGGATTTGGCCTTTTTGTCGCGGATGACGCGAACCTTGACCTCCGCCCCCAGCATCTTCAGCGTTGCAGAATAGCCGTCCCAATGGCTGGGCAGTTTCGGCCGGAACGTGATCTGCTTGCCCCGCCGCTCAATGCCCAGAATGCCTTCGACCGCAGCACGGTAGAGCCATCCCGCTGAGCCCGTATACCAGGTCCAGCCGCCGCGACCGCCCTTGTCCTCACCGGAATAGATGTCGGCGGCGACGACGTACGGCTCGACGCGATAATGCTCGGCCGATGCATCGTCGAGCGCATGGTTGACCGGGTTCAGCATCGAGAAGCAGCGATAGGCATCGTCGGTGCGGCCCATTTCGGCGAGCGCGATCACGAACCAGGTCGCCGCATGGGTGTACTGGCCGCCGTTCTCGCGCACGCCCGGCGGATAACTCTTGATGTAACCAGGGTCCTTTCTCGTGTTCTGGAAGGCCGGGGTAAACAGTTTGACGATCTTGAGCTTGTCGTCGACCAGCAGGTTCGTCGCCTGCTGCATCGCCGTGGTCGAGCGCGCGGGGTCGCCCTCGCCGGAGAGCACGCTCCACGACTGCGCGATGGAGTCGATCTTGCACTCGTCCGAATTGTGCGAGCCAAGCGGCGTGCCGTCATCGTAGCTGCCGCGGCGATACCACTGGCCGTCCCAGGCGGTGCTTTCCAGCGCCCGCTTCAGCACATCGGCGTGTTTTGTCCAGGCCTGCGCCCGCTTGGTGTCGCCCTGCCCCTTGGCCACGGTGGTAAAGTCGCCCAGCGTCTTCAAAAGGAACCAGCCGAGCCAGACACTCTCCCCCTTGCCGGCTTCGCCGACGCGGTTCATGCCGTCGTTCCAGTCGCCGCCGAGGATCAGCGGCAGCCCGGCCGGGCTGCTGCGCTTGACCGCAAGGTCGAGCGCGCGCGCGCAATGGTCGTAGAGCGAAGCGTTCGTCTTGGAGATTTCCGGCGTGAAGAAGGCGTCGTGCTCGCCCTCGCCCAGCACCTGCCCGTCGATGAAAGGCAGCTGCTCCTTCAGGATCCCTGTATCGCCGGTCACCTCGATGTAGCGATTGGTGGCATGCGCCAGCCAGACCACATCGTCGGAGATCATGGTGCGCACGCCGGCGTCGGTGCGCGGCAACCACCAATGCTGGACATCGCCTTCGGGGAACTGCCGGCGCGCCGCATTGAGGATCTGGTCGCGCGCCAGTTTCGGATCATGCGCAAGCAGGGCCAGCGTGTCCTGCAGCTGGTCGCGGAAGCCGAAGGCGCCGCTTGCCTGATAAAAGGCCGAGCGGGCGCGGATGCGGCAGGCCAGGCTCTGATAGGGCAGCCAGTGATTGACCATGGCGTCGAGCGCCTTGTCGGGCGTCTCGACCTGGATGGTGTCGAGGAAGCCGCGCCAGACGCGTTCATTGTCGGCCAGCCGCTGGTCGAAATCCTTGCCCGAATGGGTCTGCACCAACGCGCTCGCCTCGGCTGATGTGGCGGCGTCGCCAAGCAGCCAGACCAGCGTGACGTCGCCGCCGGCGGGGATGTCGATGTCGCTGGCGACAGCTGCGCACGGATCGTCGCCGGCCTCGACGCGGCCCGACAGGCCGGCGCCGCTGACGACGGCGTGCGGGAAGGCGCTGGTGCCATGCCTGCCGATGAACTCGCCGCGATCGGCTGTCACCGAATGCACCGGACCAGTGGCGGCCAGGAAGGCCACCCGGTCGCCGAAATCGAGACCGTAGGGGTTTTGCGCCAGAAGCGCGCCAGTCGCTGGATCCCTGGACGGGATGATGGTCGCAGCCGTGCTCGAGCGATGGCTGCCGAGGACCCATTCGGCATAGGCATAGACGCGCAGCCGCGCCGGCGCCGAGCCTGAGTTCTGGATGCGCAGCCGCGTGATCTTCACTGGATCGACGGGATCGACGACGTGCGTCAGATCCATCGACAGCGGGCCGCGTTTGGACCGGAAGGTGGAGAAGCCCTGGCCGTGCCATGTCTCATAGGTCATCGAGGGATCGCGGACCACGGCAGCCAGCGGCGAGAATGCCTTGCCGCTGGCCTGATCGTAGATGTAGATGCCCTCGCCCGGCCGGTTGGTGACCGGATCGTTCGACCATGGCGTCAGCTGGTAATCGCGGCTGTTGCGGCTCCAGGTGAAGGCAGCGCCTTCGGCCGAGACATGGAATCCGAACGAGGCGTTCGAGACGACGTTGATCCAGGGCTGCGGCGTCGAGCGCCGCCCGGCAAGGCGGGTGACATAGTGGCGGCCGTCGCCCTCGAAACCGCCAAAGCCGTTCCATTGGCTGAGGCCGCTGCCGTCGGCGCTGCTGTCGGACGCGGCATGGTATGCAGGCGCCGCCGGCACCGGCAGAGACGGCTCGCGCAGCGACGCGGGGGCCACCGGCTGCAGGGCATCGCGTGCTTGCAAGGCTGCCGCCTCGGCGCGTTCGATCTGGTCGAAGATGGTGCCGTTGCGCGTGTGCAGAACCACGCGGGCAACCGCCAGCAGCGTCTTGTACGTCGCCTCGTCCATCAGGTCGCGGCGCACGGCGAAGATGTGCTGGCGCGGCCCGAGTTCCTTGCCGCGCAGGCGGCTGTTTTCGCACAGCGTCTCGACCGCGCGCTGCAGGTCCTGGACATAGGACGATGCCTGCTCGTTGACGACCACGAAGTCGATCATCATGCCGCGGGCGCGCATATACTCCTGGAAGCGCAGCGCCTGGGCGACAATTTCGAGGTCGGCCACGTCGCCGATGCGGACCAGGAAGATCGGGAAATCGCCCGAAATGCTGGTCGGCCACAGGCTGGACTGCTTGCCCAGCCCCGAAGCGATGGATTCGCCGGGAAGGCGCAGGAACGGATCGGGATAGATCAGGAAGCGCGCCAGCTTCTGCACGTTGGCGGCGTCGGTCAGGCTGAGACCAAGATGGCGGGTCTGCACCTGCGAACGCGTCCAGGCAAGCATCGCCTGGCGAGCAAAACTTTCGGGATGGTCGAGCCTGGCGATGGCCTCGTCCAGTTCGGCGCGGTTGGCGCCGACGGCGGTCCAGAAGGTCAGCGATATCTTCTTGTTGGCCGGCACCCGCACCTGGCGGCGCAGGGCCGCTACCGGATCGAGGGTGAAGCCGTGGTGACCGCCAAGCTTGGCGCCGGGATCGAAGGCCGCCGCTTCCGCGATGGTACGGCCACGGCCGATGAAGGCACGGCGGTCGGTTTCGGCCTCGGCATCGCGCGCCGACCCGGACGGATCGGTGACGAAATGCACCATGGTGACGTCAGGCTCGTTCTTGTCGCGCTTGCGCCTGGTGGCAAAGATGGCGCCGTTATTGGCAGCGATCTCGGTCTCGATAAACATTTTCGAGAACGCAGGATGGGCATTGTCGGAGGCTTCGTTGCCCAGCACCAGCTCGGCAAAGGAGGTCACCTCGATATGCCGGTCAGTGGCGCCGTCGTTGTAGAGCGTGACGCGCCGTCCCTCGCCATTGCCTTCCGAGATGACGATGCATTCGACCTCCGAACGCAGCGAGCCCACTGTTTTGACGAAGCTCGCCTTGTCGTCGGAAAACAGCGTTTGCACTCTCTCGCCGGTCGCCTGCTTCGGCTCTGCGGTGGCCGACCACCAGTCGCCGCTGCCGGCGTCGCGCAGGAAGATGTAGGAGCCGAGCCGGTCTTCGGTCGGGTCGGGCTGCCAACGGGTGACGGCGAGTTCGCCCCAGCGGCTGTAACCGGAACCGGTGGCCGAGACCATGACGGAGTAGCGGCCATTGGACATGACGCTGGTGGCGCGCAACGCCCTCAGCGGGTCGAGGATAATGCGCGAGTCCGGGCTCTCGACCTCGGTCTCGTCCTTCGAACGCTCGTCGGCTTCGGTCCTGACCGTGGCGGTCGGGATGTCGCGCGGCGCCCTCTCCTGCAGCAGGAGTTCGGCAGACTCGATCACCGGATCGCTATGGAAGCGGTCGCGCAGCCGGCCCTCGAAGATGGCGTCGGCAACGGCGGCGATCGACATGCCGGAGTGATGCGCCATGTAGTTCAGGACAACGGCATGGTCGGTGCCTTCCGGCACGCGCTGCGGCGTGAAGTCGACGGCGTCGTAAAAGCCATGCCGGCCGAGAGCGCCGATGGAGCGCAGCCTGGCCAGATTCTGGACGGATTCGCGCGGTGTGAACTGCGCCGCGAGGATCGTGGCGTAAGGCGCGATCACCGTGTTCTGGCCAAGGCCACGCTTGAGGCCAAGTCCGGGCACGCCGAAATTGGTATACTGGTAGGTCAGTTCGCGGTCGCGGGCATTGTAGGCCGCTTCCGAAATGCCCCAGGGCACGTTCTTCGAACGCGCGTACTGGATCTGGCGCTTGATGATCAGCTTGCTGGTCTGGTTGAGGATCGACCCCTGCGGCTCCTTCATTACCAAAGGCGGCATCAGATACTCGAACATCGAGCCCGACCAGGACATCAGCGCACCCTGGAAGCCGATCTCGACGATCGGCCTTCCAAGCCGGAACCAATGCTCCGTCGGCAGGTCACCCTTGGCGATGGCGAACAGGCTGGTCAGCCGCGCCTCGGAGGCGAGCAGATCGTAGCAGCTCTCGTCGAGCTGGTGCTCCTCGACCCGGTAGCCGATCGAGAGCAGTTTGCGCTCCTGACGCATCAGGAAAGAGAAATCCATCTCGAAGGCATAGCGGCGGCAGCGTTCGCGCAGCGCCAGCAGCTTGGCGCGCAAGGCTTCGACGGCGTTTTCGTCGCTGTGCGAGTCATGCACATGCGCCTCGCAGGTCGCTTCCAGCCGGGCCGCCCAGTCGGCGATAATGTCGCTCCGCTGCGATCCGGCCTCGGTGTGGATGGCGGTGGCGAGCTTGCGGATCTCGCCGGCAAGCACGGCCAGGTTGATCGTGCGGATCGAGGCCATCTCCGGCTGCGCCTTGATGGTCATGACGGCGCGCCGCATGCCATCGAGGCGATCGGCCAGACGCTGGCGCAACGGCCGCAGTTGCCGGCGGTCGTCAGGCAATTCCTCGAGGCTCTCGTCGAGGATACTCACCGTGTCGAGGACGCCTTCGAAATCGCCCTGCAGGTGAACGGACGGGGCTTCCGCCCATTCGGCGCAGGCAGCCGCCACCGCGACCAGATGTCCGGCGAGATTGCCGCTGTCGACGGCGGAGATGTAGAGCGGATAGAGCGGTTTGAGCGTCGTGGTGTCGTACCAGTTGAAGAGGTGGCCACGGTTGCGCGGCATGCTCTCGATGGTCGTCATCGTGGCGTCGATCCGGGTGATGGCGTCGGAGAGCGCAATCCAGCCGAAATCGCGTGCCGACACCACCGACAGCAGGTAGACGCCGATATTGGTCGGCGACGTCCGCGGCGCTACAACGGGCGCCGGGCTTTCCTGGAAATTGTCGGGCGGCAGATTGTGGTGCTCGGCCGTGACGAAGGTTTCGAAATAATGCCAGGTGCGGCGCGCCACGGTGCGCAGCGCGTGGATGTCGGCCTGCGATATGCGCAGGCGGTCCTCGGTCTCGGCCGAGCGGCTGATCCAGCAGGCAACCGCCGGCGAACCGATCCAGAACAGAGCGAAGAAGAAGGCGACGAAGGCACCGGTGGAATCGGCCAGCACGGGGATAGCGAGACCGACGACGCCGATGATCACGGCGCCATACATCATGCTGTAATAGGAGCCGATATCGTTGTCGCCGCCCTTGTGCGCCTGCGACGCGGTGCGCCATTCCAGCAGGTTCTGGCGGCTGACGAACAGGCGGTAGAGCGTGCGCACGATGGCGTCGCCCATCATCCAGGCATTGTGCGCCATCAACAGCACTTTCAGCGCCACAAGGGCCGTGCCGAAGACGGTGTCGTGCGCCAGCGCGGAGAAATGGCCGCGCGGCGTCTGGTCGCCGCTCTTGGGCAGGATGGCGTTGACGACATCGAAGGTCGGCGCCATGAACAGCGACAGGATCAGCAGCGCCTGCCACTGCGCGGCCTGCGTGAAGGGCAGCAGCGTCCAGCCGGCGATCGCCGCCATCACCCAGAAGATCGGGGTCAGCGAGCGGCGCAGATTGTCGACCATCTTCCAGCGCGACAGCGCCGGCACGCCGGAACGCGGCGAGAAGATGAAGCGCAGCAGCTGCCAGTCGCCGCGCGCCCAGCGGTGGTGGCGCGAGGCGTCGACCGAGTAGCGGGTAGGATAGTCCTCGACCAGTTCGACGTCGGTGACAAGTGCTGCGCGCGCCAGCGCACCTTCGAGCAGATCGTGGCTGAGGACGGTGTTTTCCTCGATGCGGCCCTGCAGCGCCGCCTCGAAAGCGTCGACGTGATAAAGGCCCTTGCCGGTGAAGGAGCCGTCGCTGAAGACGTCCTGGTAGAGATCCGAGACGGCAAAGACGTAAGGATCGAGACCGCTGTTGGACGAGAAGACGCGCTGGAAGAAAGAAGCGTCGTCGCCGCTGGTGAGCGAGGCTGTGATGCGCGGCTGCAGAATGGTGTAGCCGGCGGTAACGACGCGCTTTGTCGCGTCGAAATGCGGGCGGTTGAGCGGATGGGCGAGCTTGCCGACCAGTGACGACACGGCGTCGCGCGTGGTGCGCGTGTCGGCGTCGAGCGTCATGACATAGACGACCTTTTCCGGCAGCGGCACGTCGAGCGGCAGGAAGGTGGTGTCGCTGTCGCCGCGCAAGAGAAGGTTCAGCTCATGCAGCTTGCCGCGCTTGCGCTCCCAGCCCATCCAGGCGCCCTGCGCCTGGTTGTAGAGCCGGCGGCGATGCAGGATATAGAAACGCGGCGCGCCTTCCGAGGGATAACGGGCATTGAGCCTGGCGATCTCGTCGCGCGCATATTGCAGGATCTCGATGTCGGCGGCGTCGATCTCGGTCTTGGAATCCGGCCAGTCGGACAGCAGCGCGAAATGGATTTCTTCGGCCGTGTTGGCGAGGTGATGCACCTCGATGTTGCGGATGTTTTCCTCGACATCATCGCGCGAGCCGATCAGCGACGGCACCACGACCAAGGTGCGTGATGCCGCCGGAATGCCGTGCTTGTAATCATAGCCGACGAGCCGCGTCGGCTTCAGGAACAGTGAAACAACGGTGTTGAAGAAGGCGAGCGCGCCTTCGCTGGCAGGCACCGCAAACAGCGCCAGCATCAGCGTGATGGATTCCACCGACAGGCCGAGATGGGCAAGCGCATTGCCGGCGACAACCAGCAGCAGCACCGTCAGCAGGAAGACCGGCACAACGATGCCGAGCCAGCCCGTGGCGGTGAAGGCGCGCTTGAAGGTCACATGGAAGGGCGGCCGATAGCCGATCGCCTTTTCCAGATCCGGCCGGCGCGGGCCGACCAGGAAGAAGCCGACATCGGTATGCATGGCCGGATCGGCTGATGCATCCGGCACGCCGGAGGCATCGGTGACCCCGGGAACATGGCTGGCCAGCTCGATGGCCTTTTCGGCGACACGGAATTCGGACAGGTCGGAACGGCGCGCCAGTTGCTCGATCGACGTGCGGTACTGGTCGCGCGAAAAGAAATCGAGCGCGGCGAAATCGGTGCGCTCGCGCAACAGCGTGTCGATGCGGCTGACGCCCTCGAACCACACCGTCCAGTCGACGTCGTTGATGAGGCGCAGGCCGCGGATGATGTTGCCGGTGGTGACATTGCCGCTGGACAGCGTGCGATGCTCGGAAATGATGATTTCCTCGGCGTCGGAGCCGGTTTTCTCGAGCTCGACCTCCAGCCATTCCAGCGCCCTGCCGGCATTCTGCGAGCCGTCGCGCAGGCGGTAGAGCAACTGGGTGGCGAAGGTGGTGTCCTGCGCATGCGCGCCGTAGCCCGACAGGATCTTCCGGCGGTCTGCATTGTCGTCGGTCGCCAGCACGCGGTCGGCGACCTCGTTGGCGATATGGCGCATCTGCCTGGTGCGGTCGACGCGCACGGCGATGCGGCGCAGATTCTCGATCAAAACGAAGCGCAGCAGCGACGGCAGCGCCCAGAGCTCGCCGATCTTGAGCGGCTCGACCGACTGAAAACCCTCGACGATGGATTTGAACATGGTCGCCGAAACCGAACTGTCGGAATGGGCGACATAGCTCCAGGCCAGCGCCAGCGCGCGCGGCACCGCGGCGCGATCGGCCACTTCCAGGGTCGGCAACTGCCGGTAGAAACGGCGCGGCAGGTCGCGCTTGACCTGAAAAATGGTCTCCTCGACGAGATAATTGTTGTCGAGCAGCCATTGCGCGGCAGGCGTGATGGTTTCGCCCTTGGCCTGGGCGGCATTGGTCGAGCGGTAGACTTCGAGGATTTTCTTGGCGCTGTCGCGGATGCGGGCCTGGAAATCGAACGGCGTCAGGCCGAACAGGTCCTTGATGTCGCCCTTGGCAAGGCTTTCGCCCAGCGCGCGCAGCCGCTCTTCGGGCAGGAAATTGGAGCGTATCGGCTCTTCGGTGATGACCGGGAAGCCGGCGCTGGACTTTTCGATATGGGCAGGATTTGTCTGGATATTCATTGAAAATTCCGCATGGGGGACGCGATGCGGCGCCACCGCCACGGCAATGTCCCTAAAACCGATTCAAATGCAATTGGTTGCATGATTACACTGGCCGAAAGTTTTGCTTCGCACCACGCCAGAGGCGTTATCCCTTCGACATTTTAAGTGGGGCTTTCGACAACTTAAGGACGAGCACCCCTGCCCTCCCGTCCGCCTTGGAACGACGGAAGGATTCGGGCTTTTTCGTGATCCAGACAACAGCTTACGCCAGATTTCTCCGGCGTGCGATCATGTTTGGCAACAGGCGTTAATCGTTGTGCTGGCGGTGCGGCTGCCCAGCCTGGCTATCCGGATGACGAACACGGTCGTCGGCCGCACCGGTTCAAGCCGCAGTTTCGCGGCCTGCGGTCCGAGCAACAGCGTGTCGCGAGGTCCAAGGCGCGACGATGTCGCGCCGGTCACGCCGACCTCACCGTCGAACGGCAGGATCAGGGTCATAGCGCTGGTCGGCCGGATATCGGTCGGAACCGAAACTATCAGACGCTGGACCGAGTGCGTTGCCCGCCCGCGGCGGGTCATGACGTTGAGGTCGGTGATCGGACCGGAGATCAGCGCGGCCGTGGTCGGCACATCGGCCGGGAAGGACAGCGGGGCGGAAGCCGCCGTCACTTCGGCCGGCCGCCGGCCAGCAATGTCGAGGACGATGCCCTCGCCTTCCAGCACGGCCAGCGTGCGGTCGACGCCGGCAAAGCCCGAGAACGGCCCGCTATCCTCGACTCGCGCCATCGAAACGCGCCAGTCGAAATCGTCCAGCCCGGCGCCGTCCGGCGAGACGGCGATCTCGGTGGTCGTGCCGCCGCCATTCTTCCACGGCATGACCCGGTAGTCGGCGGCCCATAGGATGCGCATCATTTAAGCCAATCAGCCTAGAATACCGGGCAGATTGAGCTGGTGCTCCTTCGCGCACTCGATGGCGATGTCGTAGCCGGCATCGGCGTGGCGCATGACGCCTGTCGCCGGATCGTTCCACAACACGCGCTGCAGGCGCCTTGCGGCGTCCGGCGTGCCGTCGGCGACGATGACCATGCCGGCATGCTGCGAGAAGCCCATGCCGACGCCACCGCCATGATGCAGCGACACCCAGGTTGCGCCCGACGCGGTGTTGAGCAACGCATTGAGCAGCGGCCAGTCGGAGACGGCGTCGGAGCCGTCCTTCATCGCTTCCGTCTCGCGGTTGGGCGAAGCCACTGAGCCGGAATCGAGGTGGTCGCGGCCGATGACGACGGGCGCCTTGAGTTCGCCCCTGGCCACCATCTCGTTGAAGGCGAGGCCCAGCCTGTGGCGGTCACCGAGGCCGACCCAGCAGATGCGCGCCGGCAGGCCCTGGAAGGCGATGCGCTCACGTGCCATGTCCAGCCAGTTGTGCAGATGGGTGTTGCCGGGGGTGAGTTCGCGCACCTTGGCGTCCGTCTTGTAGATATCCTCGGGATCGCCCGAAAGAGCAGCCCAGCGGAACGGGCCGATGCCACGGCAGAACAGCGGCCTTATATAGGCCGGCACGAAACCCGGGAAAGCAAAGGCGTTCTCGAAGCCTTCGTCCTTGGCGACCTGGCGGATGTTGTTGCCATAGTCGAGCGTCGGCACGCCGGCATTCCAGAACGCGACCATCGCCTCGACATGCTCGCGCATTGAGGCGCGGGCGGCCTTCTCGACAGCCTTGGGATCGGAGACGCGCTTCTCGCGCCACTCAGCCATCGTCCAGCCCTTGGGCAGATAGCCGTTGATCGGGTCATGCGCCGAGGTCTGGTCGGTGACCATGTCGGGGCGGATGCCCCGCTTGAACATTTCCGGCACGATGTCGGCCGCATTGCCGAGCAGGCCGACCGACTTCGCCTCGCCGGCCTTGGTCCAGCGCTCGATCATTTCCATCGCTTCGTCGAGCGTCTCGGCCTTCTCGTCGACATAGCGGGTGCGCAGCCGGAAATCGATCGAGTCCGGATTGCATTCGATGGCGAGGCAGCAGGCGCCGGCCATGACGGCGGCAAGCGGCTGGGCGCCGCCCATGCCGCCGAGGCCGCCGGTCAGGATCCATTTGCCCGTAAGGTTGCCATTGTAGTGCTGGCGGCCGGCCTCGACGAAGGTCTCGTAGGTGCCCTGCACGATGCCTTGCGTGCCGATATAGATCCAGGAGCCGGCCGTCATCTGGCCGTACATCATCAGGCCTTTTTTATCGAGCTCGTTGAATTTATCCCAAGTCGCCCAATGCGGCACGATGTTGGAGTTGGCGATCAGCACGCGCGGCGCATCGGTGTGCGTCCGGAAGACGCCGACCGGCTTGCCGGACTGGACCAGCAGCGTCTCGTCTTCATTGAGGGTCTTCAACGAGGCGACGATGCTGTCGAAATCGTTCCAGGTGCGCGCGGCCCGGCCGATGCCGCCATAGACGACGAGCTCATTGGGGTTTTCGGCGACATCGGGATCGAGGTTGTTCATCAGCATGCGCAGCGGCGCTTCGGTCGTCCAGTATTTGGCGTTGAGCTTGTCGCCGCGGGGCGCGCGCACTTCGCGGATGTTGTGGCGAGGATTGTTCATCATTGTCCCTTTGGAGTAAGGCGGCGTCTCAGCGCCCGGCCCAGTCAATGGCGGATTGGAGGATTTTCGTCAGTGTGGCGCGCATCGGCGCGGCGAACTCGGCATCATAAGGCACCGGCCAATTGTCCGGTTCGCCCTTGCCCTCGGGCTCGCGCAAATAGCCGCGATCGGCAAGTTCCATCTGCAGCGCATGGTAGCCGCCTTGCGGATTGCCGAAATAGCGGGTGATCCAGCCGCCCTTGAAACGGCCGTTGATGACATTGCTTTCACCGCTCTCGGCCATGATCTGGCCAACCAGCGCCTGCAGCGTAGGATCCGCGGTCTGGCCGTCATTGGTGCCGAGATTGAACACCGGCAGCGTGCCATAGAACAGCCGCGGCAGCACCGAACGGATCGAGTGGCAATCGTAAATGACGACCTTCTCATGCAGGCCGCGCAGCCTGACGGCCTGGGCCGCCAGCATTTCATGGTAGGGCACGAAATACGCTATGCGGCGCTGGTCTATCTCCGACGGCGTCGGTTCCGCGCCGGGCAGATACAGCGGATCGCCGTCGAAGGTCTCGGTCGGGCATAGCGTCGTTGTCGTCTGCCCGGGATAGAGCGAGGCGCCGGAGGGATCGCGGTTGACGTCGATGACGGTGCGCGAGATCGACGTGTGCACGACAGTCGCGCCAAGGCCGGCGGCAAAATCGTAGAGATTGTCGATCCACCAGTCGCAATCGCGGCGGCCGAGCCAGGGCGAGACCAGCCGATTGTCGATGCCGGCGAGATCGATACCCGTGTGCGGGATGGACACCAACAGGGGTGCCGTGCCTTCCGTCACTGTCAGCCAGTCGGCCATGTCAGACTCCCGAAATCGAAGGCAGTGTCACCGCGCCGGCAGCCTTGATGGCAGCGCCGCTGCGCACCATGGCGATGGCCTTTTCCATATCGGGATGGAAATGTCGGTCGTTGTCGAGATGCGGCACTTCTGCGCGGACCAGTTTGCGCACGGCTTCAAGGGCCGCGCTCGACGCCAGCGGTGCATGGAAATCGCAGCCCTGCGCGGCGGCCAAGAGTTCGATGCCGATGACGGCTGTCGCATTCTCGACCATGCCGATCAGCCGGCGCGCGCCATGTGCGGCCATCGAGACGTGGTCTTCCTGGTTGGCCGAGGTCGGGATGGAATCGACGCTCGCGGGATAGGCCTTCTGCTTGTTTTCGGAAACGAGTGCCGCCGCCGTCACCTGCGGGATCATGAAGCCGGAGTTCAGGCCGGGCTTCGGCGTCAGGAAGGCCGGCATGCCGGACAGCGCGGGGTCTACCAGCATGGCGATGCGGCGCTCCGACAGCGAGCCGATCTCGCAGACGGCAAGCGCGATCATGTCGGCAGCGAAAGCCACCGGCTCGGCGTGGAAATTGCCGCCGGAGAGCGCTGTGTCGTCCTCGGCGAAAATCAGCGGATTGTCAGTGACGCCATTGGCCTCGGTGCCAAGCGTGTCGGCGGCCTGACGCAGCACACTGAGCGCGGCGCCCATCACCTGCGGCTGGCAGCGCAGGCAGTACGGATCCTGCACGCGCTCGTCGCCGACGCGGTGCGATTCACGAATGGCGCTGCCGGCCATCAGGTTGCGCAGCGCTGCCGCCGTCTCGATCTGGCCGGGATGTTTGCGCAGGAGATGGATGCGCGGATCGAAGGGCGCGTCCGAACCCTTGGCGGCGTCGGTCGACAGCGCGCCGGCGACCAGCGCCGACTGGTAAAGCACTTCGGCCTCGAAGAGAGCGGCCAACGCATAGGCGGTGGAGAACTGCGTGCCGTTGAGCAGCGCCAGACCTTCCTTGGCGCCCAGCGTCACCGGCTCCAGGCCGTGCGAGACGAAAGCGACCTTGGCCGGGAAGCGGCCATGCGGGGTAAAGCATTCGCCAACGCGGATCATCACTGCCGTCATGTGCGACAGCGGCGCGAGATCGCCGGAGGCGCCGACCGAGCCTTGCGCCGGCACCACGGGAATGACGTCGTTGGCCAGCATCGCTTCCAGCAATTCGATGGTTTGCGGCCGCACGCCCGACGCACCCTGCGCCAGGCTGGCGAGCTTCAGCGCCATCATCAACCGAACCACAGCGACCGGCATCGGCTCGCCGACGCCGGCGGCATGCGACAAAACGATGTTGCGTTGCAGGGTCTCTAGATCCTCGGCCGGAATGCGGACGCTGGCCAGTTTGCCGAAGCCGGTGTTGATGCCATAGACCGGCTCACCCTTGGCGACGATGCGGGCGACAGCCTCGGCGCTGGCCTTGATTTTTGGCCGGCAGGAGGCGTCGAGCTTCGGCATGGCGCCACGATAGATAGCGCGCCAGTCGGCCAGCGTCGCATTGCCGGGCTTCAGGTTAAGTTCGGTCATTGTCCTCTCCAGATGCGGGCATGGAGCGGGTTGAAGCCCATGCGGTAGACGAGTTCGGCCGGACGCTCGACGTCCCAGATCGCCAGGTCGGCGGATTTTCCTGCCTCCAGCGTGCCGGTCTGGCCGAGCAATCCCAGCGCGCGGGCAGCCTCGCGAGTGGTGCCGGCCAGGCATTCCTCGACGGTCAGGCCGAAAAGCGTCGCGGCCATGTTCATGGTCAGCAACAGCGAGGTCAGCGGCGACGTCCCGGGATTGTTGTCGGTGGCGACCGCCATCTTGACGCCGTGCTGGCGAAACAGGCCGATCGGCGGCTTCCTGGTTTCGCGGATGAAATAGTAGGCGCCGGGCAGGATGGTCGCCACGGTGCCGGCCTTGGCCATCGCTGCGGCGCCGGCCTCGTCGGTGTATTCGAGATGGTCGGCCGACAGCGCGCCATAGCGGGCGGCAAGTTCGGCGCCACGCAGGTTCGACAGCTGGTCGGCATGGAGCTTTACCGGCAGGCCAAGCGCCTTGGCCTTGTCGAAGACGCGGGCAATCTGTTCCGGCGAAAAGGCAATGCCCTCGCAAAAGCCGTCTACGGCGTCAGCCAGGCCCTCGGCGGCGATTGCGGGCAGGATCGTGTTGGCGACGAGATCGACAAAAGCGTCCTTGTCGCCTTTTGCTTCCGGCGGCAGCGCATGCGCGCCGAGGAAGGTGGTGCGGACCGTGACCGGGCGTTGCTTGTCCAGCTGCCGCGCGGCGCGAAGCGACTTCTGTTCATTTTCGAGATCGAGCCCGTAACCCGACTTTACCTCTACCGTGGTGACACCCTCGGCCATCAGCGCATCGAGGCGTGGCAGCGTCTGCGCAACCAGTGCGTCTTCGCTCGCGGCACGCAGGGATTTGACCGAGGAGACGATGCCGCCGCCGGCACGGGCGACTTCTTCATAGGTGGCGCCGGCCAGCCGCATCTCGAACTCGTTGGCACGGTTGCCGGCATGGATGAGATGGGTGTGGCAGTCGATCAGGCCGGGCGTGATCCAGCGGCCTTCGCAATCGGTAGTCTCGCCGCCCTGAGCCAACGCTGACGGCATGTCGGCTTCCGGACCGGCATAGACGATGACGCCGTCACGGGCGACGATCGCGCCCTTGTCGACAATGCCCAGTCCGGCGTCGCCTTCGGCCATGGTTGCCAAGCGCGCATTGCGCCAAAGGTGAAGGCCCCCTGCCCGGCTTTTGTTCTGTGCCGCCATCATCTTTTTCCGTTTGATTGGATGGCGATTATGTATATACATATTGAAAAGCACTGCAAGTGCAATTGTTCAGGGAATGCGGAGAAAAACGTGACGGCGATCTTTGCGGAACAGGCGCTGCTGCCCAATGGCTGGCACGACAAGGTGCGGATTTTGTTGAACGACGGTCGCATCACGGCAGTCGAAGCCGGCACGTCGATACAGGCTGACGACGAACGCCACGCCATTCTGGTGCCGGGCATGCCGAACCTGCACAGCCACGCCTTCCAGCGCGGCATGGCCGGGCTTGCCGAACTGCGCGGTCCCTCCGCCGACAGCTTCTGGAGCTGGCGCGAGGTGATGTACCGCTTCGCGCTGTCGATGACGCCGGACCAGGTCGAGGCGGTCGCCGCCCAGCTTTATGTCGAAATGCTGGAGGCCGGATTCTCGCGCGTCGGCGAATTTCATTATCTCCACCACGATCGCGACGGAAAACCCTATGCCAACCTTGCCGAGATGGCCGAACGTATTGCCGCGGCCGCCGGCGAAACCGGGATCGGCCTGACGCTGCTGCCGGTGTTTTATGCCCATTCCTCCTTCGGCGGCGCTGCGCCCAACGAAGGCCAGCGGCGATTCATCAACGATGTGAATCGGTTCGAACGCTTGCTTGAGAAAAGCCGCGAATCGGTTCGTGCGTTGAATCAGGCTGTCGTCGGCGTCGCCCCGCACAGCCTGCGCGCCGCGACGCCGGAGGAACTCAGCGCTGTTGCCGCCATTGCGCCGGACGGACCGATCCACATCCACGTCGCCGAGCAGGCGAAGGAGGTCGAGGATTGCCTGGCGTGGTCGGGTGCGCGACCGGTCGAATGGCTGCTCGCCAATGCCGGGATCGACAAGCGTTGGTGCCTGATCCACGCCACCCACATGACCGAGGCTGAGACAACCGGCATGGCCAGAAGCGGCGCCATTGCCGGGCTTTGCCCGATCACCGAGGCCAATCTCGGCGACGGCACCTTTTCAGCACCTCTGTTCATCGAACATGGCGGCCGCTTCGGCGTCGGCTCGGATTCCAACGTGCTGATCGGCCTGCCGGATGAATTGCGCCAGCTCGAATATTCGCAGCGCCTCGCACACCGCGCCCGCAATGTGCTGGCGGTGGCCGGCGGCTCGACCGGGCGGGCTCTGTTCGACGCCGCCCTCGATGGCGGCAGCACCGCACTCGGCGCCGGCCCGTCGCGGATCGCCGCCGGCGCCGCGGCTGATTTCGTCTCCCTCGACGAAAACCATCCTTCGCTGGCCGGAAAAAGTGGCGATGCGATCCTCGACGCCTGGATCTTTGCCAATGGCGGCAAGGTCGATTGCGTCTGGGTGCACGGAAAAAAACAAGTCAGCGGCGGCCGGCATGCAGTGCGTGAGACGATCGCCGAGCGCTTTCGCCATGTGATGACGGCGCTTTCGGCATGAGCATATCAGAGACAGCGGCGGTGGAAGGCGGCGGTTCGCTGCACCAGCGCATCCTGTCCGACATCAGCGAGAAAATAATGTCCGGCGCCTGGGCGCCGGGTCACCGCATCCCGTTCGAGCACGAGTTGACGGCCGAATACAATTGCTCGCGCATGACGGTGAACAAGGCGCTGTCGCAACTGGCCAAGGCCGGGCTGATAGAGCGCCGCCGCCGTTCGGGCAGCTTTGTCCGCCAGCCGCAGTCGCAGGCCGCGGTGCTGGAAATTCACGACATCAGGATCGAGGTCGAAGCGCTTGGGCTGGCCTATCGCTATGAGCGCATGGCGCGGCAGAAAAGGCGCAGCAGCGCCGAGGATCGCGCCTTGCTGGAATTGGGAGCGGCTGGACAGGTGCTGGCGCTGGAATGCCGGCATTTTGCCGGCAAGCGGCCGTTCGCGCACGAACAGCGGCTGATCAATCTGGCCGCCGTCGCGGAAGCCGCCGAGGAGGAGTTTCTCGACATTGCCCCCGGTCCTTGGCTGATCGGCCGCGTGCCATGGAGCGAGGCCGAGCACCGTATCCGCGCGGTCGCGGCCGACAGGCATATTGCCGAAGCCCTCGACGTCGCAACCGGCGCGCCCTGCCTGGTGGTCGAGCGCCGAACCTGGAGCGCCGAGCACCCGGTGACGCAGGTGAGGTTCACCTACGCCGCGGAGAGCCACACGTTGGTGGCGAGGTTCAAGCCTTCGCAGGGGTAGCTCCTTTACCCTCCCCCTTGTGGGGAGGGTCGCTGCGAAGCAGCGGGGTGGGGGTCGGCGCCAGCCCCCCGCCCGGACCTTTGGTCCGACCTCCCCACAAGGGGGAGGTAGAAGGCTGCACTTTAAATCGCCGCCGTAACGATAATCTCGACAGTGTATTCCGGCCCTGCAAGCTTGGCCTCACCCGTGGCGCGGGCGGGCGTGTTGCCTTGCGGGACCCACTTGTCCCATTCCTTGTTCATCTCGGCGAAGGTGCCCATATCGGCCAGCCAGATGATCGCCTGCAGGATCTTGGTCTTGTCGGTGCCGGCCTTGGCCAGCAGTTCGTCGATAGATGCGAGGATCGACCTCGTCTGTTCGCCAACGCTGGCGCCGGGCGTTCCGACCTGGCCGGCGAGATAGACGGTGTTGCCGTGGATGACGATCTGGCTCATGCGCGGGCCAACATCGATGCGACGAATGCTCATGGGATGGTTCCTTCGTTTGTCGGTGCGCCTGTTTAGAGTCGCTGCCGCCTCCGGGCAAGGCCAACAGCGCGAAACCTCTTGAGCCTGGGTTGGATCTTGGGCCGCAAATGTCTATCTGCGCCGAGGGATTTCTTTCCGGCGCGGATTGCCGACCTCGTGTGAGAGTGGCAAGACTTTGCGCCAAACCAGATTGGAGGATGAGAGCCATGGAATATCGCGAAATCAGCGAGGACTATTCGGTCTCGGGCCAGATCCAGCCCGAAGATGCCGCCGCCATCAAGGAAGCCGGTTTCAAGAGCGTGATCTGCAACCGGCCGGATGACGAGCAGCCCGACCAGCCTTCGGCCGACAGCGTCAAGGCGGCGGTCGAAGCCGCGGGGCTGGCCTTCCGTTACATCCCGGTGATCAGCGGCCAGATCACAGCCGAGAATGTCGAAGATCAGGCCGAAGCGCTCGACGCGCTCGAAGGCCCGGTGTTTGCCTATTGCCGCTCCGGCGCGCGCTGCACCAATCTCTACGGGCTGATCCAGCAGTCCAAGGGGTGAGCATCCTGAGGCGCTGGCGATCCCTCACACCCCCCTCTGTCCTGCCGGACATCTCCCCCGCAAGGGGGGAGATCGGATGTCGCCTTCGCTCTTCGCCAATCGCCGACGTTGCAGGATGAGCGCTGGACAAAGCTGCTGATCTCCTCCTTGCGGGGGAGATGGCCGGCAGGCCAGAGAGGGGTGCTGTCCCGCCGACGTATCAACTGAAACTCTCTCAAACTAGATCGGCAGCGCGCCGGTCTCCTTCAGCGTCTCCAACACGATCGCCGTCTTCACATGCTGCACGGAGTCGTGCGGCAGGAGCACACCGTTGACGAATTCCGACAATGATTTCAGATCGGGCGTCACCACCTTCAAGATATAATCCATCTCACCGGTCAGCGCGTGCGCCTCCTGCACTTCCGGCAGCCGCGCCAGCAATTCGCCGAAGCGCCGCGCATTGTCGCGGTTGTGGGTGGCGAGCGTCACCGAGATGACGTTGACCAGCGAGAAGCCGAGCTTGTCGCGGTCGAGCACCGCCCGGTAGCCCTTGATATAGCCGTCCTCTTCCAACCGCTGGCGGCGGCGCGAGCATTGGGAGGCGGAGAGGTTCACCCGCTCCGACAGGTCGTTGTTGGTCAGCCGCCCATCGCCCTGCAGAAGTGCCATTATCTTGCGGTCGAACTGATCGATGCGCGTCTCATTCATGATCTTTGGCCCGTTTGTGCACAATTCACGCACGATCTGATCATTTCAAGCGTTTGAATGCAAGCACCGTGCAGCCGCTCCGCGTTATGATTGCACGTGGTCCGCTGCGGCCACCGCCAGTTTTGGAGCAATGCCATGGGTCCCTTTCCGCACGACGCCCCGCCCGCCAAGATCAGCAAGGAAAACCCCGCCGGCACCGACGGTTTCGAGTTCGTCGAGTTCGCCCATGCGGAGCCGCAGAAGCTCGCCGAGCTGTTCACCCGCATGGGCTATGTCGCGGTGGCCAAGCACCGCACGAAGGACATCACCGTCTGGCGCCAGGGCGACATCAACTATGTCGTCAATGCCGAGCCGGGTTCGCATGCGATGAAATTCGTCGACAAGCACGGCCCCTGCGCCGCCTCGATGGCCTGGCGCGTGGTCGATGCAAAGCATGCGTTCGAGCATGCGGTATCGAAAGGCGCCACGCCCTACGACGGCAACGACAAGGCGCTCGACGTGCCGGCCATTGTCGGCATTGGCGGCTCACTGCTCTATTTCATCGAAGCCTATGGCAAGAAGGGCTCGGCCTATGATGCCGAGTTCGAGTGGCTGGGCGAACGCGACCCGCGGCCCCAGGGCGTCGGCTTCTATTTCCTCGACCACCTCACCCACAATGTCTATCGCGGCCAGATGGACAAATGGTGGGACTTTTATCGCGAATTGTTCGGCTTCAAGCAGATCCATTTCTTCGACATCGACGGCAAGATCACCGGCCTCGTCAGCCGCGCCATCACCTCGCCCTGCGGCAAGATCCGTATCCCGCTGAACGAGTCCAAGGACGACACCAGCCAGATCGCCGAGTATCTGAAGAAGTACAATGGCGAAGGCATCCAGCATATCGCTGTCGGCACCGACGACATCTACGCCGCCACCGACAAGCTTGCCGACAACGGGCTGAAGTTCATGCCCGGTCCGCCGGAGACCTACTACGACATGTCGTACAACAGGGTGAACGGGCATGACGAGCCGATCGAGCGGATGAAGAAGCACGGCATCCTGATCGACGGCGAAGGCGTGGTCGACGGCGGCATGACCAAGATCCTGCTGCAGATATTCTCCAAAACCGTGATCGGCCCGATCTTCTTCGAATTCATCCAGAGGAAGGGCGACGAAGGTTTTGGCGAAGGCAATTTCCGCGCGCTGTTCGAGTCGATCGAGCAGGACCAGATCAAGCGCGGCGTGATCAAGGTCGATGGCAAGGCGGCGTGAAAACCGTAAGCTCGTTTGCGGCTCGATCGGCTTTGATCTAAGTTCCGATCACAAGAGAGGTCGAGCCGTGAACGTCTCCATAACCGAAGCAAAGGCCAAACTATCGGAACTCGTCGGCCGCGCGGAAGCCGGCGAGGAGATAGTCATCACTCGTCACGGCAAGATCGCGGCGCGGCTCGTGGCACCAGTTCGAGAAGACTTGTTGTCGCGCATAGGTGCCCTGAAGGGCAAGATTTGGATTTCTGACGATTTCGACAAACTCGGCCCTGAATGGAACGAGTACACCAGATAAAGGTCAGAGGCCCAGCCGCTCGACCTCTTCCTTCCTCACCTTCAAATCATAATCGAGCAAAAACTCGTCCAGCTGCGGCGGCGCGACCGAGCTGCCCGAGAGCATCGCGTGAACCTGGCCGCGATGGTGGATGTCGTGGAGGAAGACATGGGCGAGAATGTCGCCGATCTTTTCGGGGATCATGCCGTCCTCGCGCCGGTCCGTGATGACCTGACGGTCGAGATCCGCCTCCGACAGCTTCTCGCAAAAGGCGATTAGGCGTCGATCTGCTGCGACCTGGGCGGCAAACAGCGCCTGCGGCACATCGAACGGCACGTAGTCGTCATAAGCGGCCGCACCGACGCCGCCTTCTTCGAGAAAATCGAGATAGAGTTGATCGACCGCGAGGATGTGGTTGAGCGTCGCCTTGATCGACGGGAAGAAGCTTGTGCGCTCGGCTTCGAATTCGCCGGGCTTTAGCTGCAGCACGGCGCGACAGAGCCGGTCGTTCGACCAGAGATTGTTGCCGGCCATGCGGCTGAAATGCTCGAGCAGGGTCACGCGTTCATTCGTCTGATCAGGCCAATGCCTGCCGCCATCACCGCGAAGCCGGCGACAACGATCAGCAGCAGCCGGTTCATGCGCCGCCGCATCGCCTGCGTCTCCTCGTCCCGCGCCACATTGGTCTTGGTGATGGTGTGGAACATCATCGCCTTGCGCGGGTAGCCGCTGCGGTTGGTCAGATCAGGCGAGCGCGCCTCGATGCGGTAGCTCAGCCGGATCGCCTGGATGAAGACCACCAGAATGGCCAGCGCCCAGACGCCGGCCAGCAGGTAGAACGCCTCGCCCGTCATTGCATTGCCCCCTCTTATGCCTGGGACTTCTCGACCTTCTGCTCGATGGCGCCGAAGATCGAGTTTCCGCTTTTATTCTTCATCTCGATACGCACCGTATCGCCAAAGCGCAGGAACGGCGTCTTGGGCTCGCCAGACTCAATGGTCTCGATCATGCGCAGTTCAGCGATGCAGGAATAGCCGGCGCCGCCGGCCGCCACCGGTTTGCCCGGCCCGCCATCCAGCTTGTTGGAGACGGTGCCGGAACCGATGACGGTGCCGGCAACCAGCGGCCGTGTCTTTGCGGCATGGGCAATCAGCGCCGGGAAGTCGAAGGTCATGTCGACGCCGGCATTGGCACGGCCGAACGGCTTGCCGTTGACGTCGGCGAGCAGAGGCAGGTTGACCTTGCCGCCATCCCAGGCGTCGCCGAGTTCGTCCGGCGTCACCGCCACCGGCGAAAAAGCCGAGGACGGCTTCGACTGGAAGAAGCCAAACCCCTTGGCGAGTTCGGGTCCGGTGAGCGCGCGCAGCGTCACATCATTGACCAGCATGACCAGCCGGATCGCAGCGCGCGCCTGGTCGAGGCTGGCGCCCATCGGCACATCGTCGACGACGACGGCGACCTCCGCCTCCATGTCGATGCCGAAGGCTTCGTCCGCCGCGCGGATCGGCTCGCGCGGCGCGATAAAGGAATCCGAGCCACCCTGATAGATCAGCGGATCGGTCCAGAAGCTTGCCGGCATCTCGGCGCCGCGGGCTTTGCGCACCAGCTCGACATGGTTCACGTAGGCCGAACCATCGGCCCATTGATAGGCGCGTGGCAGCGGCGAATGGGCATCATGCTCATGGAAGCGTGCCGACGGCACCGCATTGTTCTCCAGCGATTCGGCGATGGTCGCCAGATGCGGCGAAATCCGTTGCCAGTCGTCGAGCGCGGCCTGCAGCGTGCGCGCCAGGAACGAGGCGTCGGTGAAGCGCGTCAGGTCGCGCGAGACGACGACGAGTTTTCCGTCGCGCGTCCCGTCCTTCAATGTGGCAAGCTTCATGCATCCTCCCAATGGTTATTCGTAATATTTGCCGGCGTAGATAATTCTCGCAGCGGCCTTCCAAGGATTTTCATCAGCCAGGAATGCCGGATCGCCACCCTGATTGTCTTCAGTCCAAGCGACAGCCCGCTCGAGAAAGGCGCTGATCGAGCCGTTTTCCCATCCATTCCAACCTGAAGAATAGGGTCCCGCCGGTTTCAATGCTTCTTTGCGGTCCGCATCCTCGCTATCTCGCCTCAGACCGTCGATGAACCCGATGAAAGACTGCAAATCCTGAACATCGTCGAGAAGCAATCGAAGGCTTTCCGAGGACCGCGCCTCTGATGCCCGCAGATCCTCCCAGTGTTGTTCATCCGTCACGTCTTTGCCTCCAGCCCCACAACAAAGCCGTCGCGGGCAATCGTCAAGTCACCTACCCACGATTTCCTGACAGCAACCTCCCAGTCGGCCCCGCCGATCTCGGGATCATCGGCCGGAATAAGGTGGTTGAGCACCAGCCTCTTCACCCCGGCATCGGTGGCGATGCGGCCGGCTTCCTCGGCAAATGAGTGGCTGGCGAGCAGATGCTCCTTCAGCCGCGCCCCGTTGCCGGTCCTGGCGACCAGCCGCTCGATGCCCTCGTCCAGCATGGCTTCATGGACGAGGATGTCGGCATTTTTGGCGAAGCCGGCGAGCGGCGGGAAGAAGGCGGTGTCGGATGAGAAGACGACGCTTTTACCGCCTTGCTCGAACCGCAGCGCGAAACAGTCGGTTACCGGTGGATGGTCGACGCGCAGTGCCGAGACCTTCAGGCCGCGTTGTGCGAAAACCTGGCCTTCGCCGAATTCAACGATCGAAACCAGTTCGCGGATGTCCGGCCTGCCTTCGTCGACGATTCGGATCTCGATGTCGAACTCCATCGCCTGGCAGAAGCGCCGCCAGTAATGCCCGGTGCCGGGCGGTCCGAACAACGTCACCGGATTGGCCAGACCGGCGGTCCAGGCGGTGTGGAGCAGCGCCCCCAGTTCCAGCACATGATCGGAATGCAGATGGGTGACGAAGATCAGGTCGAGCGCCTTCAGGCTGACGCCGGCATCGACCAGGCCACGCGTGACACCCAGCCCGCAATCGACGACGATGGTCCGCCCGCCAAGCTCCAGCAGCGACGAACTCGGCCACGGCCCGCCCGACCGCAATGCCGGGCCGCCTTTCGAGCCGAGAAGCACCAGCCGGTCGTTCATTGGGCTGATCTCAAGACCAGTCGCCCTCCGGCGTGCCGTTGAAACGCTTCTTCAGATCGGTCCAGCAATCGATGTAATTGTCCTGCCTTGTTTCAAGCTCGGCGCCGTAGCGGGTCAGCATTTGCGGGAATCGGGTCTCGAACATGAAGGCCATCGTGTTGTCGAGCTTGACCGGTTTCAGCTCCGAGCGCGAGGCCTTTTCGAAGCCAGGTGCGTCGGGGCCGTGGGCCAGCATCAGATTGTGCAGGCTGATGCCTCCGGGCACGAAGCCTTCTTCCTTGGCGTCGTACTGGCCATGGATCAGGCCCATGAACTCGCTCATGATGTTGCGGTGGTACCAGGGCGGCCGGAACGTGTCTTCCGCCACCAGCCAGCGCGGCGGGAAGATGACGAAGTCGATATTGGCGGTGCCCTCCTCGCCGCTCGGCGCCGTCAGCACGGTGAAGATCGACGGATCGGGATGGTCGAACAGGATGGCGCCGACCGGCGAAAACGTCGCCAGATCATATTTGTAGGGCGCATAGTTGCCGTGCCAGGCGACGACGTCGAGCGGCGAATGGCCGATCTCGGTAACGTTGAAATTGCCGCACCATTTCACCGTCAGCCGGCACGGCGTCTCCTTCTCCTCGAACCAGGCGCTGGGCGTCTTGAAGTCGCGTGGGTTGGCCAGGCAGTTGGCGCCGATCGGGCCGCGGTCGGGCAGCGTCAGCTTGGCGCCGTAATTCTCGCAGACATAGCCGCGCACTTCCTTGTCGGCGAGCTCGACCTTGAACACCAGACCGCGCGGCAGCACGGCGATCTCGCCGGGCCGAAGCTCGATGACGCCCATCTCGGTGACAAAGCGCAAGGCACCGACCTGGGGGACAATCAGCAACTCGCCGTCGGCGTTGAAGAAATGGTCGTCGACCATCGAGCGGTTGGCGACATAGACATGCGCCGCCATGCCGCTTTGGCCCAGCACGTCGCCGGCGGTGGTGATGGTGCGCATCCCTTGAATGAAATCGGTCGGCTCCTTCGGCATCGGCACCGGGTTCCAGCGGTACTGGCCGAGCGCCAGTTCGTGGTCGCCGACATTGGGGGCGGTCTTCCACAAGGGATAGCTCACCGCCTTGAAGCGGCCGGTGTGTTTTACGCTCGGCCGGATGCGGTAGAGCCAGGAGCGCTCATTGGTGCCGCGCGGGGCGGTGAAGGGCGAGCCCGAGAGCTGCTCGGCATAAAGTCCGTAAGCCGGCCGCTGCGGGGAATTGCGCCCTTGCGGCAGCGAGCCGGGCAGCGTTTCGGTCTCAAAATCATTGCCGAAGCCCGGCATGTAGGAAAATTCCATCCGATCCTCCCTAATCCCGACCGCCGCGAAGCGCGGCCTGCCGGCGATGTTGACCAAACTGGTTTCATTTGTAACCATCGAAAATGTAACTATCAACGGCTGATGCCGCATCCACGGTGCGCATATGGAAACCCTCGAACTCGAAAATTTCCTGCCCTACCGGCTTTACCGGCTGGCCGACGCTGTCAGCCGAGAATTTTCAAAAATCTACCGCGACCGTCACGGCCTGACGCGGCCGGAATGGCGCACGCTGTCAGGGCTCGGACAGCGCGGCACGATGACGGCGACAGCGCTTGGCGAACAGGCGGCCATGCACAAGACCAAGGTGTCGCGCGCCGTGGCCGAGCTCGAGCGGCGACGCTGGCTGGTACGCACAACCGACGAGAACGATCGACGTGTAGAGCATCTGGCGCTGACGAAGGCGGGGCTGGCGGCCTATGGCGAAATGGTGCCGCTGGCGAAGGCGTTTGAACGGGAGTTGCTGGAGAGGCTGAGCACAGAGGAGCGGACAGCGATTGTGAGCGGCGTGGCGGCGCTGGAGGGAGCGTTGGGTGAATAAAGAATCTGCTCCGCCGTGATCCTTCACACCCCCCTCTGTCCTGCCGGACATCTCCCCCGCAAGGGGTGAGATCAGATGTCGCGAAGGCTTTCGCCAATCTCCAATGTTGCGGAGGTGGCGAGGCGTCAAAGCTGCCAATCTCCCTCCTTGCGGGGGAGATGGCCGGCGGTAGTGTGCTGAGAGTTCTGCAAATTCGCTGAGAGAGGGCGGTCATGGCAGGCTGGTGATGTTCAACGTCACCGATTCCCTGGA